>JAFNVE010000047.1 GCA_017379955.1 Tidjanibacter sp.
AACCGCTCACATACGATAAGTATGCTTCGCGGCTCGCCAACCCCCTCTGCCTAAAAATCCCTCAATCATATGACTTTTTTTGGGTGGTGGGGTTAAATAGAAAAGCGTCTGTGACGCCTTCGCGGCTCGCCAAACCCCTCTGCCTAAAAATCCCTCAATCATACGACTTTTTTGAGTCGTAGACTCGTTTCTGTTAGGAGAGTTGGTGTTTGTGGTGAAATGACGACGAAACAATTTGCAAATATTATCACGACTTTTCGTATTCTCGGCACTATTGTGTTGCTGTGCTTTCCTCTATGTTCGTCAGAGTTCTACATCACATATCTCCTCTGCGGATTTAGTGATATGATAGACGGAGCAGTGGCACGAAAGACTAATAGTGCTACGACTTTTGGCGCAAAGTTAGATACTGTTGCAGACCTTATTTTTATGATAGGTGTTTGCTGTAAATTGTTGCCCGCAATACATCTTCCCCAATGGCTGTGGATATGGGTTATGATAATTGTACTTCTCAAATTGAGCAATATTATATGGGGAGTGCATCGAAGAAAAGAGTTATTATCTATACATAGCACCCTTAATAAGGTTACGGGGTTTGCGTTGTTTCTTCTCCCCTTAACGATACAAATTGTGGAACTAAAATATAGCCTCACAGCAATATGCTTAATTGCTACTTTTGCCGCACTCCAAGAAAGCAACTACATCAGAAAAGGGCGTGAAATTATTTAGTTGTCCCCATTTCAATCTCGGCTTTGCGTGCCACATCGTGCCAGACTATCGAACTTTTATAGATGACTACTTGAAAATTGTTGAGTTTATCGAGTGGTTGAAAGATTTTTATCTCGAAAAAGCAGTATTTCTCAAAAAATAAATTCACTTTTTTAGTGAATTTTTGAAAAATAGCATTATCTTTGCAATGCAAATATAAGTGATAATGATTGTAAAATTTGACAAAGAGTATTTGTCGGAATTGTACTATAATGGCAAATGTAGTGATAAGAAACATCGCTATCAGCCTGATATAGTGAAGCGATACAAACGAAGAATTGATACCTTGAATGACGCATCGTGCATCGAGGCATTGTATCACTTGAATTCATTGGAATACGAAGTATTATCTGGCGATAAGGAGGGCATATCTTCAATTCGAGTTAATGATAAATACAGAATTGAATTTATTGTTTCACACGAAGAAGATGGCAAAGCATTGTTAACTATTTGCAACATTATTGAATTGTCAAACCACTACAAATAAGATAAGCTATGGGAAATTTAGGTTATCCATACACTCCAACACACCCAGGAGAGGTAATAAAAGAGGAGATTGAATATAGAGGCATATCGCAGAAGGTGCTGTCG
The DNA here is from genome assembly GCA_017379955.1 of Tidjanibacter sp. Classification (GTDB taxonomy): domain Bacteria; phylum Bacteroidota; class Bacteroidia; order Bacteroidales; family Rikenellaceae; genus Tidjanibacter. The sequence continues at coordinate 1,360 of JAFNVE010000047.1, forward strand.
CAGCAGATGGGTGTGTCATACTCTATGTTGAATGAGATACTGAATGGAAAACGTCCTGTTACGGAGACTCTTGCTCTCTGTTTTGAGGCTGCATTAGGCATTGAGGCTGAAATGCTTACCAATATGCAAACCAGATACAATATGCAAGCTGCACGCAAGGACAGTCGTTTGATGGCCCGACTGTCGGAAATCCGTAGGGTTGTAGCGATGTTATAATCAACATTTTTTTGTTTTGATAAAGAGCGAAGTGAAAAACTTTGCTCTTTTTTTGTGCTTTGCTCAAAAATCTCTTGACTTCGTATTCCTATTATCCGCAAAAGAAAAGCCGAGATTTGAAATATCAATCTCGGCTTTGCGTGTCTTGCCTATCCAGCGAAGCCCAAAAATTTCCTAAGCCATATGACTTTTTGTAATTCAAAATTCAAGATTCAAAATTCAAGATTCAAAATAGATAAAAACTGAGAGTAGTATCGAACTACTCTCAGTTTTTTTGTAGGGCGGATAGGAGTAATAGGAGTTATGGGAATTATAGGAACAATGGGAATTATGGGAGTTTAAGGAGTTTAAGGAGTTTAAGGAGTATCCCTAATCTCCCTATACTCCTTAACCTCTCTAATTTCCTATTACTCCTATAATTTCTATTATTAATCCTGCTTCGCAGTCTTTTCGTTGCTCATGCTCGGCATAGTCTGCAAGCAGCCTCTGCTCTCGCTTAATCGCAACGTTCCCAAATTTTCCGAACCTCCCTTCATCTCCCTTTCCCCCTAAACCTTCATTAGCACCACAGGACTCGAATGGTCGCAGCAGTTGAGAGGTGACCGATGTGAGGTTGTTGCAATCTTTGATTGTTGGGTTTGGGGAGCGAGGTTGGAAAACTTATTTTACAAGACCTCGCTCTACAAAGACAATATCTGCAATAGCAGACAACAACCGAGCGAAGACAAGTCGCCCGAAACGCCACCGACTATGCGAGTCCTATTATCCGCAAAAGAAAAGCCGAGATTGACAATTCAATCTCGGCTTTGCGTGCGATATAGTGCTAAACCATCGTATTCAAATTGCTCAGACTCGAACGGCGGCAGAAGGTTTGAGTAGTGCAAGCGCAGGAAATGTTCAGGGAAACCGAAGGTTAGGAAGATTGGTTGAGAATGTTTGCCAAACTTGTTTGAGCATATATTCTCAAACAATCTTACAAAGTTGCGTAGCAACTCTGCACATTTGCAAAGCGCAGACAACACTACCACATCGCAACCCGCTGAGCGAGTCCTATTATCCGCACAAAAAAAGCGACTGCCTAATGACAGTCGCTTGTGCGGATAATAGGACTCGAACCTACACGTCTTTCAACACCAGATCCTAAGTCTGGCGCGGCTACCAATTACGCCATATCCGCATCCCTTTTGTATGCCCACTCGGGCGGGAATTGTGTGGGTGGATTACGGGGTTAACCGTAATCCACCCGCAAAAGTATTCTTTTTTTCCTATTTCACCAAATCGGTGTGGGGGATTAGGCCAAATATCCTACTTCTTCACTCCGAAGAGGTGCTCGGCAATCTGCACAGCGTTGAGGGCTGCGCCCTTGCGGATCTGGTCGGCTACGCACCAGAAGGTGAGGCCGTTGGGGTTGGCGATATCCTCGCGGATGCGGCCCACGAATACCTCGTCGCGTGTTGCGGCGTGGAGGGGCATCGGGTACTCCTTCGCAGCGGGATTGTCGATGACCACCAGGCCGGGGTAGTTGGCGAATGCCTCCTTAGCCTCGGCGGGCGAGATGGGGCGTTCGGTCTCTACCCAGATGCTCTCCGAGTGAGCACGCAGCACGGGTACGCGCACGCACATAGCACTCACAGCCACGTCCGAGTGCATAATCTTCTGGGTCTCGAAGTGCATCTTGAGTTCCTCTTTCGTATAGTCGTTGTCGGTGAACACGTCGATATGGGGGATGATGTTATATGCCAGCTGGTGGGCAAACTTATTGACCGTTGCGGGCTTGCCTGCGCCAATCTCGGCATACTGCTCCACGAGCTCGTCCATAGCGGCTGCGCCTGCGCCACTCGCTGCCTGATAGGTGGCAACATGCACGCGGCGGATGTGCGACAACTGCTCGATAGCGGCAAGTGCCACCACCATCTGGATTGTCGAGCAGTTGGGGTTGGCAATCACGCGGCGGGGTGCGTTGAAGGCGTCGTCGCCATTGACCTCGGGCACCACCAGAGGCACATCAGCGTCCATACGGAATGCGCTACTGTTGTCAATCATTATCGCGCCGTGCTTGGTGATGGTCTTCTCGAACTCTTTCGAGGTGCCGCCACCTGCCGAGGTAAATGCCACGTCAATACCCTTAAAGTCGTCGTTGTGCTGTAACAACTTGACCTTAATCTTCTTGCCACGGAACTCGTACTCGCGACCTGCACTACGCTCCGAGCCGAAGAGCACCAACTCATCAATAGGGAAGTTGCGCTCAGCAAGCACCCTCATAAACTCCTGTCCAACGGCGCCACTCGCGCCAACAATAGCCACGTTCATAGTATTACTCTTTATTCTGTTATTACGTTTTTTCTTTATCTTATTGCTTTACTTTGAGGTTAAGTCCCTGCCTTCCCGCGGAAGGCATTTGCAAGTCTGACCCACCCCCAAGCCCCCGCCTCGGCGGGGGATGTGTCCTCGGCAGAGCCGAGGCGGGACACACCTTTGAAATGTTTATTCTGTTATTACGTTTTTTCTTTATCTTATTGCTTTACTTTGAGGTTAAGTCCCTGCCTTCCCGCGGAAGGCATTTGTAAGCCTGACCCACCCCCAAGCCCCCGCCTCGGCGGGGGATGTGTCCCGAGGCTCTGCCTCGGGCGAAGTTACGGGTACAACCCTATGAGGTTTAGAAGTTGTATCCCTACACTCTCTAACGCCCTCTTGACACCTGATTTTTTATGAAATACCTTTTATATAAATTCCTAATTTACAACTAAATAAGTTACCAAAATACTATTCAAAACCAATTTTGAATTTTGAATTTCAATTAACGGTCAAAGCCGTTAATTGAAGAACTCGTCGTCCAGCTCCTCGTCGGGGATAATCTCGTCGGGGCAGTCGTACTCGATTGCGCCAATGGGGTGGTAGAACTTATCTTCCTTCGAGATGCCGAGTGCGGGATTCTCGTATACCTTCTCCATAAAGTCGCCGAAGATGGGGAGTGCCACCACCGAGCCCTCACCTGCCGATTTGAGGTGTACGCTCTGGTCCTCGCCACCGACCCACACGCCGCCAACGAGTTTGGGGGTGATGCCCATAAACCAAGCGTCGCGGTTCTCGTTACTTGTACCTGTTTTACCGCCTGCCTCGACGCCAGCAAAGCCGTGCTCGCGGATGAGGCGGCCTGCCGTACCGCTGGTTACCACATTGCGAAGCATACCTGTCATCGTGTAGGCTGTCTGCTCGCTGATAGCCACCGAGGTAGTGGTGTTGAACGAGGCGAGGAGGTTGCCCTGACGGTCCTCGATGCGGGTCACGAAGATAGGCTCGGTAAATACGCCCTTGTTCACAAAGGTTGCATATGCGCCAACCATCTCAAAGAGAGATACATCGGGAGTACCGAGGCAGAGTGCATTTACGGGGTCAATCCAGCTGTGGATACCCATATTATGTATGAAGTCGGCCACCGCCTCGGGGCGTTTTGCCTGCTTCATAATCCACGCCGAGTAGTTGTTACGGCTACGCGCCAAGCCCCACTTCAAGGGGTGGAGCACACCATCGTAAATCACCTCGCCCGCCTCCTTGGGTGTCCAAGGCTCACCGGTGTAGGTCTCGATGGTGGTGGGCAGGTTGGGGACCATAGTACAGGGGTTGAAGCCGAGGTGGTCGATAGCGAAGGTGTAGATAAAGGGCTTGATTGTCGAGCCCACCTGACGCTTACCCTGCTTCACCATATCGTACTTGAAATAGCGGAAGTCGGGGCCACCAACGTATGCCTTCACATGGCCATTGCTCGGGTCGAGTGCCATAAACGAGGCGCGCATGATGCGTTTGTGGTGGAGTATCGAGTCGCGAGGCGAGATGAGGGTGTCGACCTCACCCTTGTAGGTGAAGATGCGGGTCTTGACGGGGGTGCGGAACTCCTTGTCAATCTCCTCCTCGCTCAATCCCTCCGCTTTGAGGGCGCGATAACGGTCGGTATAAATCATCGCACGGCGGATAATCTGCTCGATATCCTCCTTGCTCATATCGTCAAAGAGTACGCGAGTCGACTTGTACTGCGCCTCCATGCGGGGCTGAATCACCGTTTCGAGTTGCTGCTGCACAGCCTCCTCAGCGTAGGTCTGCATACGCGAGTCGATGGTGGTGTAGATTTTCAGACCATCGCTGTAAATGTTATAGGGAGTACCGTCAGCCTTGGTATTCTTCTGACACCAGCCATAGAGGGGATTGCTCTCCCAGCGTGCGAGTTCCTGCTCGTAGTCCCACTCGTTGAGGTATTGGTTGCGTGTGGGCTTCTTGGCGTTCATCACTGTGCGCAACATCTCGCGGAAGTAGGTTGCCGAGCCGGCATCGTGCGACGAGGGGTTGTAGGTGAGTTCGATAGGTGTCGCTTTGAGCGAGTCGAGTTGCTCACGCGAGAGGTAGCCCTGCTGATGCATACGCGTCATAACGGTATTGCGCCTCTCTATAGCCCTCTCTGGGTTACGCACAGGGCTGTAACGGGTCGGGGCATTGACAACACCCACCAGCATAGCCGCCTCGGGAACTGTGAGGTCGGCAGGGGTCTTGTCGAAGAAGGTCGAGGAGGCAGCCTTGATACCGTAGGCGTTGCTACCGTAGAAGACGACGTTGAAGTACATCGCCAAAATCTCCTCCTTGGTGTAGTTGTATTCGAGCTTCACCGCTGTAATCCACTCCTTGAACTTGGTAACCACCAAACGGCTGGCGCGGGTAATCTTGGAGTGGTAAGTGGTGGTATCTCGTGGGAAGAGGTTTTTTGCCAACTGCTGGGTGATGGTACTACCACCGCCCTGATCGCTGCGACCCATAGCGAGTGTCTTGACCGCTACGCGGGCCAGCGAGATAAAGTCGATACCCGAGTGGGAGTAGAATCGTGCATCCTCGGTCGACACCAGAGCCGCAACAAGTGCGGGTGAAAGCTCCTCGTAGTCGACATAGGAGCGATTCTGAATATAGAACGAGCCAATCACCTTGCCGTCTGCCGAGTATATTTCGGTGGCGAGGTTGCTCTCGGGATTTTCGAGTTCGACAAATGAGGGCAAGCGGCCGAAAGTGCCTGCTGCTGTGAGGATTATGATAGTAATGATGGCTACGGTGGGGACGAGGATAAGTGTCCAGAACCATCTCACAAATCGGCGCTGTTTTGCGCTGTTGCTGTTGCTGTTTTTCATCTTTTGTGCTGAATATCTGTGCAAAGATATTTTTTTTCTACCAATCTAACGCAATATCGCACCCAAAAATTGCATTTCAACCTACGGTTGAGCCTATAACGGCATCTCCACCGAGGCACCAAAATAGGGTTTGCCCGTGTCGCTCGGCACAAAGAGCGAGAGGCGCACCGAGAACTCTGCCTGCTCGGGCATTCTCACGGGCACCACATCAAAGACCACCGAACCGCCAAACGAGGTGGTGGCACTGCGACGCGGATAGATGATGGGCAGACCGTCACTCTTCACCGCTCCCGCCTTGGTGTAGTAGGAGGTGTAAGTTGCAAAGTCATAGCCGATTGCAGCCCTGATGCGTTTCACGAGCAACACTCCGCGCAGACCTCTGTCGGGGTAGAATAGGGGTGCTTCATAGTCGGCTGAGAAGGCGTAGTAGTCGACCGGCAGAATTGGTGAGCGAAGGCCGCGAGGTTGCAGGTCGCCGATGAAGTGGGTGTAGTAGCCCTCGCCGAGGATATCCTGATAGGCAGCGCGTAGGGTGATGGCGTGGTTGGGGCCGATGCCCGGAGTGTATGCCTTGCCGAACAGACTAAAAACCGATGTCTCTCTGCCACTGAGTCCTGTGCCGTAGGTAGCGCGCATCATCACACCCCAGCGGGGTAGAAAGTCGCGGTGGGCGAGGCGTGCTTGGTTGCTGTACTGCACTGAGCCATAGACCATTGTGCGCCCCTGTGTGTAGCCTTCGGTGGTGGGGTCCCAATAGTAGCCGTTGGTGTGGTTTACCTCCAACGAGGGGGTCAGATAGTTGGTACTGCTACCACCGCCAAGGAATATTGGCAGGTATACTCGACCGCTCAGTGTGATATAGTTTCTGTCGCCCGCAAATTGGTGTTGCGGGTTGGCCTTGTCGAAGTGGAGGTTGCCGTTGTTGAATCGCTGAACGTAGGCAAGTGTGTCGCCCTCAATGCCAATAAGTCCGCGCACCATATTGCCCGGGGTGGGGTGGTCTTGTTGCCACTTGGCGGTGAACTCCAACTTGGGTGCAAAGCCGAGATATTTTAGCGACAGCGACGCATTTTGTCCCTTCTGAGCCGTGTAGCCGTAGCCCACGCGGGCAATCATATCGCCTGTTATGTTCTGCGAGAGGAGCGTAACGCCCAACCCCAACTCATTTACAGCACCCTCCATAATCTCCTCAGGGTCAAACATTAAGGGTGCGTAACTGTGGAAGCGGAAGAGGTGGCCGATGCGCGAGTAACGGCGTGCGGGGCTTTTGCTCACACTCTCTGTCAGGTCGCTCTCGGTGAAGTCGATGGTGTCGATTTTCGGGATACCCCAATCGATGTTGGGGGTGTTGATTGTGCTGGCGGGCAGTTGCGACCACTCCACGCTCTCTATCCCCTCGTTCTCGGCAGTCACCACCGAGTATCCGTGTGCCGAATAGAGGGTCATTGCCACCCTCTCTCCGTCGGGCGATGGGGCGGGATCGAATGCACCAAACAGGGCCTCCGAGAGTCGCTCTTCGTGGAGCGAGGCGAGGTCAATCGAGTGGGTGTTGTCGATGCCCGAAGCCACCGAGCCGAAGTAGAGTTTGCCACCCTCGGCACGGAGGTCGCTGAGGGTCACAAAGGCGGGTTTTCGGATGGTGTTTATCGCGCTATTGACAGGGTCGAACGATATGATACTCATACCGTTATCCCCCTGAGCAATCAGGTAGTAAAGTCCTGTTTTGTTGTCCCACGCAAGGCCGTGCAGCGAGTGGTCGGTGAAGAGTTTTTCGCCCCTCGGAGTGTGGAGCGTGTAGGTGCCTTCGGGGTTGTACTCAACCCACGCCAGACCACTCTCGGGAAGTGGGGTGGGGTAGAGCGCATTTTCGGCGAGTCGGTGGGTGTTGAGTTGTTTGCTCTCAAAGTCGTAGGAGCGCACCACCGAGCCTACGCGTGTATTGAAAATGGTGCTCGGGCGATACTCGCTCCACCACACCACGCCATCTGCCATCACGGGGCGGGTGCTGATTGTGCCTGTCGCCACACTACTCTCGATTGCTCCCGTGCTGGTGTCGATGATAACAAAGCGGTCGGTCCGATCGAGTGTGGAGTGGAGTGCCACGATGCGCTGGTTGTCGAGCCACATCGGGTGGTTGTAACTCTGCCACCCCTTTTTCGGGGTTGCGGCAATGGTCGAAACTCCCTCCTCCCAAGCCGTTGCAGCAGGGATATGCGGTGCTTGCGCCCACAACTCGTTATTGGAAAAAAATGTTTCGCGGAAGAGGTCTACGGTCTTGATACCCAACACCTTTTGCATACCCTTTTGATGCGAGGCGATGAGGTATGGTCGGCGTGCCGAGTAGTCGATGATATCGCCCCAGACGTAGCGACCCTCTCTCTGGTTTGCGTGGGTCACAAGTCGGTAGCCGAGTTCGTAGTGGTTGGGGATGTAGTCGGCATAGGAACCGCTAAACCATCGGTCGGGGTTCTTGCCCTCCAAGATTTGCGAGCCGATAGCGCGATAGTGCATCGAGAAGGAGGGTTGCAGAGCGCGACCAAAGAGCGAGGCTTGCGTCTCGGCATCTGTTGCGTCGCCCTCCAAAAACCAAAATGGCAACAGACCCGTCATCAGCAATGAGCCCTGCTCACCGAGAAGATTGCCGATAAAGCCTGCTGCGTGGTTGTCGAGGCGGGTGTATTGCGCAATGTGGCGGTACTCGTGCACGGCGAGTTGTTTGAGCCACGGGGTGGAGTAACTCTCAATTGCCGGTGCGCCCGCCATCTCAACTCGGAAGGGGGTCCACATTGCCATACCGTTGGAGAGGAGTGTGCGCCCGTTGATGATGACGCTCACAGGTCGCGGAGTGGCAAGACCGAAGCCTACACTCTCTCTCATCTGCCCCATATAGTAGCCCACACTTCGCCCCTTAGCCTCAAAATACTCCGGAGTAATAACAGTGGTCGCCCCCTGGTCGATTGTGTAAAAATTTTCGCTGGCGGCAATTGCTCCGTTGGAGTAGTATTGCGCATTGGCAATCAGAGTGTTAAGCCAAATGAAGCCCAACACTGAAACCACTATTTTTATTCCGATTTTTTTCATAGTTTTTGCTCAGTTTTTTTATGCTCCCGCCTTCTTTGCGCGGTAGCCCTCTTTGGTGAGAATTTCGATGATACGGTCGCGGTGGTCGCCCTGGATGATTATCTCGCCATCCTTTGCCGAGCCGCCCACACCACACTTTGTTTTGAGGAGTTTGGCGAGCTCTTTCAGGTCGTCGTCACTCCCGACAAACCCTTTGATGAGGGTTGCCTGCTTGCCGCCGCGATGTTTGCGGTCGAGCCACACACGCAGATTCTGCTCCGAAGGGGGAAGTGTTGCCACGCTCTCCTCCTCTTCGGTGGTGTAGTTATAGTCCGTAGCGGTCGAGTAGACCACCCCTAATCTTGCTTTCCAATCGTTATTTGCCATATTCGGATAAAAATTATACCTACAAAGATAGGATATTTTGAGAAAAAAGCGTTATATTTGCTCAGTTAAGAAAATCATTTTGCCTTATGAGCTATACAACACTATACAGAGCTGCAGATCACTATGAGCGTGGTGCCTCTGTTGTTGGCTCAGCACAAGAGCAAATGAGCAATTGTCGAACAAGCAACAAGAGGTAGTACCCATTGGGGTAACTGCCTCTTTTTTTTAGATATAGAGCAATGAGCGATATTCTGATTCGTGGAGCAAAGGTATGGAACGGTAGCGGTTTTTCGGCTGCCGATGTCGCTATCAGTGGCGAGACGATTGCCGCTGTGGGGAGTGTGAGTGGCTTCAATCCCGAGAGGGTTGTTGAGGCCGAGGGGTTGTGGCTGATGCCAGGCCTTGTCGATGTGCACGTTCACCTGCGTGAGCCGGGCTTCTCCTCGAAGGAGACGATTTTGAGTGGCACTCGTGCTGCGGCGCGTGGCGGCTTTACCACCGTATGCCCTATGCCCAACCTCAGCCCCGCCCCCGACTCGATGGAGGGTTTGGAGGCTCAGTTGGAGATTATCCGCCGCGATGCACAGATTGGCGTTCTCCCCTTTGCGACTATCACCCGTGGCCGTAAGGGTCGTGGCGAGGTGGTCGATATCGCCGCCCTTGCCCCCTATGTTGCGGGCTTCTCCGACGACGGCTCGGGTGTGAGCGATGCGGGCATTATGGAGGAGGCTATGTGGCGCGTGAAGGAGTGCGACAGCATAATTGCTGCTCACTGCGAGGTCGACGACCTTGTGCGTGGCGGTGTGATACACGATGGCGAGTTTGCTCGTCGCAACGGAATACCGGGTATCTGCTCGGAGAGTGAGTGGAAACAGATAGAGCGCGACTTGAAGTTGGTGGAGAAGACCGGCTGTCGCTACCACGTCTGCCATATCTCGACCAAGGAGGCCGTGGAACTTATCCGCGATGCTCGCAAGAGTGGCCTCAGGGCGAGTTGCGAGACAGGCCCCCACTACCTCACAATGACCGATGAGGATATCGCCGACGAGGGTCGCTTCAAGATGAATCCCCCGATTCGCACGCGTGCCGACAGGGATGCGCTGGTGGCGGGTGTGGCAGATGGCACCGTGGAGGTGATTGCCACCGACCACGCACCTCACACTGCCGACCAGAAGTCGCGCGGTGTGCGTGGCAGTGCCTTTGGCATTACCGGCATTGAGACCTCACTGCCGATTATTTATACCCACCTTGTGGAGCGTGGCATCATCTCGTTGGAGCGTATGGTTGATGCGATGAGCCTTGCGCCTCGCCGATTGTTTAAGATGGGTGGAGGTGTGATTGCTGCGGGTGAGAGGGCAGACCTTCTCCTCGCCGACCTCGATAGTTGCTATACGATTGATAGCACAAAATTCTTGTCGATGGGCAAGAGCACTCCCTTTGAGGGCTGGAAGGTGAAGGGTGAGTCGGCAATGACCATCTATGGTGGAAAGATAGTTTACGAAAGATAATGGCAAGCAAAGGAGTTTTTACCATTTTGAGTAATGCACCCCTCACCGACTCGGTGTGGGAGATGCACCTTGCGGGTGACACAACTGCTGTGACCCACGCAGGACAATTTGTGAATATAGAGTTGGAGGGTTTGTACCTCCGTCGCCCCATCTCCATCTCGGATTGGAAGGAGGGCGAACTCACTATTATATATAAGGTGGTTGGCGAGGGTACTGCACGCCTTGCTCAGATGAAGGCGGGAGCAGAACTCGACCTGCTGGTCGGCCTCGGCAACGGCTTTTGGAGTGTAGCCGAAGAGCGCGTGGTGCTCGTTGGCGGTGGTGTGGGTGTTCCCCCGCTCTACGGACTTGCTCGTCGTCTGAGGGCCGAGGGCAAGAGCGTGAGCGTGGTGCTCGGCTTCAACACCGCAGCCGAAATCTTCTTGCAGGAGAAGTTCGAGGCTCTGGGTGCTCGTGTGGTGGTGGCTACGATGGATGGCTCGGCAGGCGTGAAGGGCACTGTGATTGACGCAATCCGAGGCGAGGCGGTTGAGTACGACTACTTCTACTCCTGCGGTCCGCTGCCTATGTTGCGCGCCCTGTGCGAGCAGAGCAGTGGTGAGGGTCAGGTGAGCCTCGAAGAGCGTATGGGATGCGGATTTGGTATCTGTATGGGTTGCACCCACGAAACACATAGTGGCCACAAGCGTATCTGCAAGGAGGGCCCCGTACTTTTGAAAAGCGATGTAGTATGGTAGAGAATAAGATATTGGACAAGAGTGTTGAACTCTGTGGCGTGAAACTCGACAACCCCATTGTCCCCGCCAGCGGTACTTTCGGCTTTGGCGAAGAGGCTGCCGAGTGGTACGATATTAATGTGCTGGGTGCTATCAGTATCAAGGGCACTACTCTTCACCCCCGATTTGGCAACCCCACACCCCGCATTGCCGAGACTCCTTCGGGATTGCTCAACGCTGTGGGCTTGCAGAACCCGGGCGTGGAGGCCGTTGTAACTAAGGTCGTGCCCGAACTCCGCAAGGTGTACAAAAAACCGATTGTGGCAAATGTGAGTGGCTTCTCGCTCGATGAGTATAGGGAGTGCTGCCGCAGGATTGACGAGGTGGCGGATATCATCGAGGTCAATATCTCCTGCCCCAATGTGCACGGTGGCGGTCTTGCTTTCGGTACCGATGCGGCGATGGCTGCCAAGGTTACCGAGGAGGTTAAGAGGGTGACTACCAAGCCGGTGTTCATCAAACTTTCGCCCAATGTGACCGATATTGTTGCCATTGCGCGCGCTTGCGAGGATGCAGGTGCCGATGGCCTGACGCTGATTAACACCCTGCTCGGTATGCGCATAGACACTCGTCGTCGTCGCCCTGTGCTGGCTAACAGTACGGGTGGTCTGTCGGGTGCTGCGGTCTTCCCCGTGGCGGTGCGTATGGTATATCAGGTGGCTCACGCCTGCAAGATTCCTATTATGGGATGTGGCGGTGTGTCGAGCAGTGCCGATGTTATTGAGATGATGATGGCGGGCGCAACCGCTGTGCAGGTGGGGTCGGCAAACCTGCGCAACCCCTACGCCTCGAAGGAGATTATTGAGGGGTTGGATGCCGAGATGGAGAGATTAGGTATTACCTCTCTGAAAGAGATAATTGGTATTGTATAAAAAGTCGTCTGGCTGGTAAATTTTGCACTTCCCTTGAAAGCCAAATGCTCATTTACTTCAAGTAAACTCCGCTTTGTCTTTCTGCACGAAGCCCAAAATTTCCTCAGCCATACAACTTTTTGGGTCGCAGACCCTTTTCTACCGAGGAGCGTTTGTGGGGATTGTGAGGTGGTTGGCTCCGTACTAATGTTATTGGGGGGCTGTGGTGTGATAGAGAAATTAGTGAGATTAAGGAATTTAAGGAGATTAAGGAATTTAAAGAAAAAATCCCTAAACTCTTTAAACTCATTAAACTCCCTAACCTCCCTAAAAATAAAGGAAATTAGATAAATAAAACATAAAGGCTAATATGAAAACTAAGGATGTAATTATCGCGTGCGATTTTGGCAGTGCGGAGGAGTGTCTGAAATTCTTGGACAAATTCGAGGGGGCTGAGCGTCCCTTTGTGAAGATTGGTATGGAGTTGTTCTATGCGGCGGGTCCTGAGATTGTCAAGGAGATTAAGCGTCGCGGTCACCCCATCTTCCTGGACTTGAAGTGCCACGATATTCCCAATACCGTGAAGAAGACAATGGCGGTACTTTCGCGCCTCGATGTCGATATGTGCAACCTGCACGCTGCGGGCACTATCGAGATGATGACTGCTGCTGTTGAGGGCCTTACCCGTCCCGACGGCACTCGTCCTCTGCTGATTGCTGTGACCCAGCTCACCTCCACCAGCGAGGAGCGTATGCGTGAGCAGTTGCTCATCGATGCGCCTATTGGCGAGGTGGTTATCAAGTATGCTATGAACGCTGAGAAGGCGGGCTTGGACGGTGTTGTCTGCTCCCCTCTGGAGGCAGGTATCGTGAAGCGTGCTTGTGGCGATAAGTTCCTCACCATCACCCCTGGTGTGCGCTTTGCCGATGGCGAGGTGGGCGACCAGGTGAGGGTTACCACCCCTGCAAAGGCTCGCTCGCTCGGTAGCGACTATATCGTGGTGGGTCGCCCCATCACCGCTGCTGACGACCCCGTTGCGGCATATCGTCGTTGCGTGGCAGAGTTTCTGGGTGAGTAAGTTTTCCCCGACAAAGGATTTAATTTGTAAGACAAAAAGCATAAAAAAATGAACGTAAGAGAGAAAGATATTGCAGCAGGTCTGCTTTCGATAGGCGCGGTATTCTTGCGCCCCAACGAGCCTTTCACCTGGGCAAGTGGCATCAAGAGCCCTATCTATTGTGACAACCGCCTGGTACTCACAGCACCCGAGGTGCGCGACAGAGTGGAGGCAGGCTTGGCCGATATGGTCAAGGAGTATTACCCCGAGTGCGAGGTGCTGATGGGCACCAGCACTGCCGGTATCGCCCACGCCGCTATCGTGGCGGAGCGTATGGGTCTGCCTATGGGCTATGTGCGTGGTGGCAATAAGGACCACGGCCGCGGCAACCGTATTGAGGGCCGCTTGGATAAGGGCCAGAAGGTAGTTGTCGTTGAGGACCTTATCTCGACCGGCGGCAGCTGCATCGAGGTTGTTGAGGCACTGCGCGAGGCGGGTGCTGAGGTGATGGGCGTGGTGAGCATCTTCACCTACGGCATGGCTAAGGGTCTGAAACGCCTGGAGGAGGCCTCGGTGGAGAACCACAGCCTCTCGAACTTCGACGCACTTGTTGAGGTGGCAGCCGAGAAGGGCTATATCGCTCACGAGGATATCGCAAGACTGATTCAGTTCCGTAATAATCCTTCTGACGAGTCCTGGATGAAGTAAAAAGTCGTCTGGCTGGTAAATTTTGCACTTCCCTAGTAAGGCGTCGCCTCACATACGACAAAGTATGCTTCGGCTAGCCTTCCTTCACGAAGCCCAAAATTTCCTCAGCCATACAACTTTTGGGTCGCAGACCCTTTTCTACTGAGGAGCATTTGTGGGGATTGTGAGGTGGCAGGCTCCGTACTAATGTTGTTGGGGGCTGTGGTGTGATGGGAATAATAGGAATAATAGGAATTATGGGAATAATAGGAAATTTCCTTAAACTCTTTAAACTCATTAAACTCCCTAACCTCCCTACCAAACAATAGAAAAGAGTCTAAACCTCAATTTTGAATTTTGCATTTTGAATTTTGAATTATAAAAGGTATTATCATGAAGCATCTGATTGATCCAACTGATTTGTCGGTACAGGAGACCGAAGAGATTGTTGATTTGGCTTTGCGAATTATTGCCGATCGCCCCGCTTACAGCGAGGTGTGCAAGGGCAAGAAGCTCGCTACACTTTTCTACGAGCCCAGCACTCGTACTCGTCTGAGTTTCACCTCGGCGATGATGGAGTTGGGTGGTAATGTGATTGGATTTTCTGACGCCAAGAACTCCTCGGTGAGCAAGGGCGAGACTGTGGCAGACACAGCGCGTGTTATCAGCTGCTTTGCCGATATTATCGCTATGCGCCACTTCGAGGAGGGTGCACCTCTGGTTGCTGCTCAGGTGGCGGGTATCCCCATCATCAATGCGGGTGATGGCAGCCATAGCCATCCCACACAGACCCTCACCGACCTGCTCACCATCAAGCGTGAGAAGGGTCGTTTTGACAACCTTACTATCGGTTTCTGCGGTGACCTTCGCTTTGGCCGTACTGTGCACTCGCTCATCAAGGCACTCTCGCGCTATCAGAACAACAAGGTTATCCTCATCGCCCCCGATGAGTTGCGCCTGCCAAGTTATATGAAGCACGAGGTGTGCGACAAGTATGGCGTGGAGTACCGCGAGGTGAGCAATATGGAGGAGGTGATGCCCGAGTTGGACATACTCTATATGACCCGTGTGCAGAAGGAGCGTTTCCTCGACGAGGACGACTTTGACCGCCTGAAAGATAGTTTTATCCTCGACCCCTCGAAACTTGTCAGCGCAAAGGAGGATATGATTATCCTGCACCCCCTGCCCCGCGTTAACGAGATTACCAAGGAGGTCGATGCCGACCCGAGAGCAGCCTATTTCCGCCAGGTGGAGAACGGCAAGTTTGTGCGTATGGCACTCATCTGCAAACTCTTGGAGTGGGCTAAGGATGATAGCAAGACCAACCAGCTCGTGCCCGACGATGTGATTGTCAACCAGCACCGTTGCGCCAACAAGCGTTGTATCTCTGTGATGGAGAATGTCGATTCGCTCTTCCGCAAGGCTGAGGGCGAGGATGGCGTTTACCGTTGCGTCTACTGCGAGAGCAAGGCGAAATAGGGCGTTGCGTAGAGTGTGTTTGCAACGATTACACATAAAGCGCAAAAGTGTTAGTAAACAGTTGATAAAAGTATTTTAAAAAATTTTAAAATACCGCAAAGATTCGCTATTTTCGCGGTGTAATTAGGAATACCAACCCAGACAATATGGTGCTGTATCTGAAATCCAAGTTATCTGCTTTGCCGAGCGATATAAGTCGTGCGGGCAGTGGTGGTGGATGCCTCTCTGTGGGGTCTCTGCAAGTGGATTGTACTCAGCAGGCAGCACACAGTGGGGGAATAGTATAACAACGAATAACGGCCGCAGTAACAAAATGGGAGTTACGGCGGCTGTTTGTTTATGATTTTTAAGTATTTAAGCAAAATATAAAGAATTATGAAAGTAGGTATTGTGATGGGCTCCAAGAGTGACTTGGATGTTATGATGCCCGCCGCCGATACTCTTGAAAGTTTTGGCGTTGAGGTTGAGGTGCGAGTTATCAGTGCGCACCGTACGCCCGATTTGGCTGCCGAGTGGGCAGGAACAGCACGCGAGCGTGGCTTGGAGGTGATTATTGCAGGCGCAGGTGGCGCAGCACATCTTGCAGGTGTTATGGCAGCGATGACTCCTCTGCCCGTGATTGGTATTCCTGTGAAGTCGCGTAGCCTCGAGGGTCTGGATTCGCTCCTGTCGATGGTGCAGATGCCCTCGGGTATTCCTGTGGCTTGTGTGGCTATCAATGGTGCAAAAAATGCTGCTCTGCTGGCAGTGCAGATGTTGGCCCTCAAATACCCCGAGCTGGCTGAGAAGTTCGACGCTTTCCGTGCAAAGCAGACAGCCGATGTTGAAGCAATAACCGTGATAAAGTAAGATAAAATGAGCCAAAATCATAAACCCAGAAGGGTATTTGTAGAGAAACGAGAGATGTTCCGTGTGGAGGCTGAGAGTCTGCGTTCGGAGTTCAATGCTAATCTGTCGCTCGACATCAAGTCGTTGCGTCTGCTCTGCGTCTATGACCTCTTCGGCTTCTCCGACGAGTTGTTGGAGCGTTGCCGCTACCGTGTATTCGGCGAGGTGGTGACCGACCGCGTGACTGATGAGATGCCCGAGGCAGAGGGTGCAGTGCTGGCTGTGGAGTATCTCCCCGGTCAGTTCGACCAGCGTGCCGCTTCGGCAGTCGACTGTGTTCACCTGATTGAGCCTGCGGCTGAGATTGCTATCAAGAGCAGCCGTCTGCTGATGTTCGACTCGGGCGTGTCGGCTGAGGATATGGAGCGCATCCGCCACTACTACATCAACGCTGTGGAGTCGCGTGAGAAAGACCTCTCGCGCCTTGACAATAGCGAGAGCGCAGAGAAGAAGCCCGTTCCCGTGTTGGAGGGTTTCACCGCGATGGAGAGCGATGAGGAACTTGCCGCTTTCTGCTCGGAGTGGGGCCTGGCAATGAACACCGACGATCTGCGTACCGTTGTGGAGTATTTCCGCAATGAGGGTCGTCAGCCCAACCAGACCGAGTTGCGCATCCTCGACACCTATTGGAGTGACCACTGCCGCCACACCACCTTCACCACCCACATCACCGATATCGAGATTGAGCCCTCGGCAATGAGCGACTCGCTCGCTGAGGCTGTGGCACTGTGGAAGGAGTTGCGCGCAAAACTCGGTCGCACCGAGAAGCCTTTCTGCCTGATGGATTTGGCAACTATCGGTGCGCGCTACCTCTCTTCGATTGGTGCGCTCGACGACCAGGAGCAGAGCGAGGAGAACAACGCTTGCAGTATCTTCATCGATGTAGATGTTGATGGCGAAATTGAGCGTTACCTCTTGCAGTTCAAGAATGAGACACACAACCACCCCACCGAGATTGAGCCCTTTGGTGGTGCTTCGACCTGTCTGGGTGGTGCAATCCGTGACCCGCTGTCGGGACGTAGTTATGTCTACCAGGCGATGCGTGTGACGGGTGCAGGTAACATATATGCCACCGTTGCCGAGACCTTGGAGGGTAAGTTGCCCCAGAGGGTTATCTCGCTCAAAGCAGCGGCAGGCTACTCTTCGTATGGTAACCAGATGGGTCTGGCGACTACCTGCGTGAGAGAGATTTTCCACCCCGGCTACACCGCTAAGCGTATGGAGGTAGGTGCAGTTGTGGGTGCAGTTAAGGCGGACAGTGTTCGCCGTGAGTCCCCCGCAGCGGGCGATGTTGTGCTGATGCTCGGTGGCCGTACAGGTCGCGATGGTATCGGTGGTGCAACAGGCTCGTCGAAGGAGCACAACACCAAGTCGCTCGAGGAGTGCGGCAGTGAGGTGCAGAAGGGTAATGCTCCCGAGGAGCGTAAGTTGCAGCGTCTGTTCCGCAGAGCAGAGGTTACCCGCCTGATTAAGAAGTCGAACGACTTTGGTGCGGGTGGTGTGAGCGTTGCGATTGGTGAGTTGGCAGATGGCCTGGATATCTTCCTCGACCGTGTGCCTACCAAGTATAGCGGTCTGAACTCTACCGAACTTGCTATCAGCGAGTCGCAGGAGCGTATGTCGGTGGTTATCGAGCCTAAGGACGAGGCCGAGTTCCGTCGCTACTGTGCCGAGGAGAATATTGAGGTAACCCACGTTGCCAATGTCACCGACACAGCCCGTATGAGAATGTTCTACGGCGAGGATAAGGTTGTAGACCTCTCTCGCGAGTTTATTGATTCGGCAGGTGCTATCCACCGTGCGGCAATCACCATTGCTGCCGAGGATGTTGTTGGTATGCCTGCCCGTGAGGTCGATGGCGAGGATGCTAAGGAGCGTTTCCTTGTCAATCTGACTGACGATAATGTTGTATGCCAGAAGGGTCTGGTGGAGATGTTCGACTCGACTGTGGGTCGCTCGACAGTGCTTATGCCCTACGGTGGTGCTACTCAGCAGACCGAGGCTCAAGTGTCGATGCAGAAGATTCCTGTGGGCGACGCTGTGACCAACACCGCAAGTGTGATGACCTTCGGCTACAACCCCGATGTGGCAGAGTCGAGCCCCTACCATAGTGCAGCCTACGCTGTTGTCGAGGCTGTGGCTAAGGCTGTGGCTGCCGGTGCTCCCTGGCGCGGTATGCGCTTCTCGTATCAGGAGTATTTCGAGAAGATGTCTTCGCGCAAGGCTTGGGGTAAACCCCTCTCGGCACTGCTCGGCGCACTGCGTATGCAGGTAGAGCTGAACCTGCCCTCTATTGGTGGTAAGGACTCGATGAGTGGTACCTTCGGTGATATGAGCGTACCTCCCACCCTTATCGCATTTGGTGTAACTACCATTGACGCCCGCAAGGCACTTAGTCCTGAGTTCAAGGGTGCAGGCCACCCCGTATATCTCGTTCGTCACACCCCCAAGGCTGACGGTATGCCCGACACCGAGCAACTCGCTCGCCTTTGGGACGCTGTTGGCAGTGAGGTAGAGCGCGGCTCGCTCCTGGCAGGCTGGGCAGTTACCTTTGGTGGCGTGGCTGAGGGTCTGGCTAAGATGACCTTCGGTAACCGTGTGGGTGTTGAGGTTAATATGCCCGAGGCTGAACTCTACGACTACGCTTACGGCTCGATTCTGGTTGAGACCGACGGTCGCGAGCTGAACTTCGAGGGTGCAGAACTGATTGGTAAGACTATCAGCGAGCCTGTCATTAAGATTAACGGCACAGAGATTTCGATTGCTGAGGCTGTTGAGGCCAACTGCGAGCGATTCACCTCGGTCTATCCTTCGGAGGCAGTGCCCTATATGAAGGAGGTTGATTGCTGCGAGGCACCCTTCCGCTCGGAGTACCGCCCATATAGCGGTGAGGCGAAGGAGAGCCCCGTTGTCTATCTCCCCGTATTCCCCGGTACAAACTGCGACTACGATACCGCCAAGGCATTTGTTCAGGCAGGTGCGCAGACCACCACTTCGGTACTCTGCAACCTGACTGCTGACGATGTGAACAACTCGATTGCGCTGATGTGTCAGAAGATTGACGAGGCCGATATCGTGGTGTTCAGCGGTGGTTTCTCGGCAGGTGACGAGCCCGACGGTAGCGGTAAGTTTATCGCTGCTGTGCTCTGCAACGCCGATGTTAAGGCTGCTATGGAGCGTCTGTTGCAGCGCGACGGTCTGGTGCTCGGTATCTGCAACGGTTTCCAGGCACTCATCAAGTCGGGTCTGTTGCCCTTCGGCAAGATTGGCGAGTTGACTACCGAGTCGCCCACCTTGTTCCGCAACGATATCAACCGCCACATCTCGCAGATTGTGACTACCCGCGTTGCTTCGGCTGCTTCGCCCTGGTTGGCGGGCTTCACCGAGGGCGAGTTGCACTCGATTGCTGTGAGCCACGGCGAGGGTAAGTTTGTGGTTGGCAAGGAACTCGCAGAGCAGTTGTTCCGCGATGGTCAGGTAGCCTTCCGCTATGCTGACGCAGAGGGTCAGCCCACTATGGCGTCGCCCCAGAACCCCAATGGTTCTTACTACGCTATTGAGGGTATCTGCTCGCCCGACGGTCGAATCCTTGGCAAGATGGGTCACACCGAGCGTTGGGAGGATAACCTCTTCAAGAATATCAGCGGTAACAAAAGCCAGCGACTCTTTGAGAATGCTGTCAACTATTTCCGCAAAAAATAAAACAGGATTATTAGGTTAGCACATACTGATATATGTTTGATGACAAAATGAATAAAGGAATCCATGAGGAGTGTGGTGTTTTCGGTCTCTTTGGCGTAAATAATGCCGCAAACCTCACCTATTATGGTCTGCACAATCTTCAACACCGTGGTCAGGAGGGTTGCGGTATTGTAAGTGCTGTCGATGGTAAACTCTCGCGTGTGCGAGGTGGCGGTTTGGTTACCGAGGTGTTCAATCAGGCTAAGCTCGATAAGTTGGCTGGCTCGATGGCTATCGGCCACGTTCGCTATTCGAGTGCGGGCAATGGCGGCGAGGAGAATATCCAGCCTCTGCTCTTCCATCACTCGACAGGTGACTTCGCTATGGCACACAATGGTAATATTGTGAATGCCACTGCTTTGCGCTTGGCTTTGGAGGCTCGTGGCAGCCTCTTCCAGACCTCGTCGGATACTGAGGTGCTGGCTCACCTCATCAAGAAGGATGGTGCCGATGAGCACCGTATCTTCCCTCTGCTGAGTGCGCTTGAACAGCTCGACGGTGCTTTTGCAATTCTGATTATGACCCCCAAGCGTATCTATGCTTGCCGCGATAAGTACGGTATGCGTCCCTTGTCGCTCGGTCGTATGAAGAACAACCCCGAGGCCTATGTTGTGGCAAGCGAGACTTGCGCATTTGACGCTGTGGGTGCTGAGTATCTGCGCGATGTAGAGCCGGGCGAGGTGGTGACTATCGACCACCACGGCTTGCGCAGCAACTTCTACACTGAGAAGTGTCAGAGGAAGATGTGTGCTATGGAGTTTATCTACTTCGCTCGCCCCGACAGCGATATCGAGGGTTGCAATGTGCACGCCTATCGTAAGGAGTCGGGTCGTCTGCTCTGGAAGGAGGCACCTGCCGATGCCGATTTGGTAGTCGGTGTGCCCGATTCGAGCCTCAGTGCCGCTATCGGTTACAGCGAGGCGAGTGGTCTGCCCTATGAGATGGGTATGATTAAGAGCAAGTATGTGGCTCGTACCTTTATTCAGCCCTCGCAGGAGATGCGCGAGAAGGGTGTGAAGATGAAACTTTCGGTCGTTCACTCGATTGTTAAGGATAAGCGAGTGGTGCTGGTCGATGACTCGATTGTGCGTGGTACCACCTCCCGCAACCTTGTGCAGATGTTGCGTGATGCGGGTGCTAAGGAGGTGCATATGCGTATTGCGAGTCCTCCCTACTGCCACCCCTGCTACTATGGTGTCGATACCGGTACCTATGAGGAGTTGGTGGCTGCCAGCAAGTCGGTGGAGGAGATTCGCGAGATGATTGGTGCCGACTCGTTGGCATATCTCTCGGCTGAGTCGCTTCTGGCGGCGGGTCATCGTTCTGATTTGTGTGCTGCCTGCTTCACAGGTAAGTATCCCACAGACCTCTACAAGGATGTAAAGGCTGAGAGCCGCGAAGATGTTGAGTAAAAATAAATAAAAATATAAAATAGTTATGGCAAAGTCTTATGAAGCGGCAGGAGTAAACCTCGAAGCCGGTTATGAAGTAGTTAAACGAATCAAGAAACACGTTGCCTCGACTGCTCGTGCAGGTGTTATGGGTAACATTGGCGCATTTGGTGGTATGTTCGATCTTGCCTCGCTGGGCTACAAGGAGCCTATCCTGGTGAGCGGTACCGATGGCGTGGGTACCAAACTCAAAATCGCTTTCGAGATGGACAAGCACGACACCGTGGGTGTTGATGCAGTCGCAATGTGCGTGAACGATGTCTTGGCACAGGGTGCTGAGCCTCTCTTCTTCCTCGACTATGTGGCTGTGGGTCACAACGAGCCTTATAAGGTAGAGGCTATCGTTAGCGGTGTTGCTGAGGGTTGCCGTCAGGCAGGTTGTGCGCTGATTGGTGGCGAGACTGCCGAGATGCCCGGTATGTATGAGGGTGGCGAGTACGATATCGCAGGTTTCACCTGTGGTGTTGTTGAGCGCAGCAAACTCATCGACGGCACTAAGGTAGCGGTTGGCGATGTCTTGGTTGGTATCGCTTCGAGCGGTGTTCACTCCAACGGTTTCAGCCTTGTGCGCAAGGTGGTCGCCGACGGTGGTCTGGACTTGCATCAGGCATATCCCGAGACCGGCGAGAAGCCTCTGGGCGAGGTGTTGCTCACCCCTACCCGCATCTATGTTCGTCAGGTGTTGCAGGTGATTGCCGAGTGTGATGTTCACGGCATCAGCCACATCACCGGTGGTGGTTTCGACGAGAATATCCCCCGCATCCTCCTCGAGGGTCAGGGTGTTGAGGTTACTGAGGGTAGTTGGGAGATTCTTCCCGTCTTCCGCCTCTTGGAGCGCGTGGGTGGTCTGCCTCACCGCGAGATGTTCAACATCTTCAATATGGGTATCGGTATGGTGATTGCCCTGCCCGAGAGCGACGCTCAGAAGGCTATCGACCTGCTCACCGCAGCAGGCGAGAAGGCATCGGTAATCGGTAAGGTTGTCGAGGGCGAAGGCGTAACCATTAAGTAGGCCATACCTTATAATATATAATAGATGCAACGACGAATTGCGATATTTGCCAGCGGTGAGGGCAGTAACTTCGAGGCTATCGTGCGTGCCTGCCAGCAGGGGCGCATTGATGCCGAGTGTGTGCTCTTGGTCTGCGACAAGCCCGGAGCGAAGGTCGTAGAGCGTGCCGAGCAATTGGGCGTGGAGAGTTTTGTCTTCTCTGCGCGCGACTTCGAGAGCAAGGCGGCATACGAGGCGGAGATTGTCCGTAGGCTCGATGAGGCTCAGGTGGAACTTGTCTGCCTGGCTGGCTATATGCGCATTGTGGGTGAGGTGTTGCTCGGCTCGTATGAGGGTCGCATCATCAATATCCACCCCTCATTGCTTCCCTCGTTCAGAGGTGCGCGCGCTCTCGAACAGGCGTTTGAGGCGGGCGTGAAGGTCTTTGGTGTGACTGTCCATTATGTGGATAGTTCGCTCGATGGCGGTGCTATCATCGACCAGAGGGCGTTCCATAGCGAGGGCGAGAGTATCGAGAGGGTGGAGGAGCGAATCCACGAGATTGAGCATCTGCTCTACCCCGAGGTCGTTGAGAAATTACTAAACTGCAAACAATAATAAAACAGAGATATAGAGATGAACAGAAGAGCATTGGTCAGCGTAAGCGACAAGCGTGGCGTGGTAGATTTCTGCCGTAGCCTCAAAGAGTTAGGTTGGGATATCATCGCAACGGGCGGTACTATGAAACTGCTCGAGGCTGAGGGTATCGAGTGTATCAACATCAGCGATGTGACGGGCTTCCCCGAGATTTGCGACGGTCGAGTTAAGACCCTTCACCCCAAGGTGCACGGTGGTCTGTTGGCGCGCCGCGATGATGAGAGCCACTTGGAGGCTCTGCGCGAGAACCAGATCGAGTTTATCGATAT
>JAFNVE010000007.1 GCA_017379955.1 Tidjanibacter sp.
AAGGGTCGGAAGTTTTCCGACCCTTTTTGTTAGAAGGTAATCTTCACTCCGCCAACAATCATACGAGGCATAGAGGGACCATAGATATATCCTGCATCCTTATCCATACCTACATCCAAATCTTTCTGGAAGGAGTCGAAGATGTTCTTTGCCGCCACACTCAATTCGAGATTCGAGGTGGAGGAGAGTTTGAAATTGTAGGCTGCTCTCAGACCCGCATCCACAAAACTTTCGGTCAACACCTCCTCGTCTTTATCTACATAGCCCGCATAGTGTTGCACCAACATAGGGCCTGTAAAGTTGGCATTTGCCGAGAGGGTAAGGGCAGAGGTGGGATTATATGTAATAGTTGAGTATCCATAAATATCGGGTGCTCGGAACATACGCTTCTGAGGGGTAATGCTCTCGTCCTCAGACCACTGCAAGGCCTCTTTGTAAAGACTGCGCTGCAAGGTAAGGCCCGCATCGACTACAAAGGTCGGTATGCCCATCTTCAACTCAAAGTTTACACCACTAATAGTCGCACCCGAGGCATTTACTCGCTGCAAAAGGAGGTTGCCCTGGTCGTCGTGACCACGCTCAACAAGCGCAAAGACATCGTCGAGTGTGGTGTGGAAACCCTCAATGAGGAGGTTGCTCTCCCACGAACCAAAACTATGGTAGAGGTCTACTGAGCCACTGATGCTATTCGAGTACTCGGGACGCAAGTCGGGCGAGAGAGTGATGATTGCCACATCGCCACCAACTGCGGCAACGTGCAAATCCTCATCGTATGCCTGAGGTGCACGATAGCCACTCGAATAACTAAGGCGGAAAGCGACTGTCTCGCTCGGAGTCCAGCGCATAGTTGCACGAGGGCTGACGATAATCTTCTCCATACGGTTGTGTTTGTCTACTCGCGCACCAAGCAACAGACCAAACTGCTCTGTCTTCCACTCGTTCTGGAAGTATGTACCCAGACTGATACTCTTCTGATTGATGATTCGGTTGTAACCTATCATCCTGTCTTCCAGATTGTTGTAGGTATATTCGGAGCCTACGGTGAGTTGTGCGGGAAGCAGGAAGTCGTATGATAAGCCATACTGCACACCTGCGGTCAAAGTAATATCGTTGGTGGTACCATAGGCGTCGGGATTGCGGTCTGTGCCGAAATAACTCTCTCGGTCGATATGCTGAGCCGAGGTGTATAGGTCAAGAGTATGGCGATAGTCGGCACTATAAGTGTTGAAGCGCAGACCACCACCATTGATTCCGTGGCGCAACTGCTCAGCCAGCAGACTCTCGTGAGGTGGGATATCCATACTATTACCACCACGGCGGAACTCTCGGATGTGGTGATACTCGGCAGTCAGACGCGAGCGCAGACCGAGTTTGCGATAACCACGAAAACCAATCGTCTCCGAATTAACTTTCGGCACCTCCGAGAAACCATCGTCGTTGCGGTCGTAAGCCTCGCGATCCTTCACTACCGAGAAGATATAGATACCCGTTTTGTGGTCTTCGCTGACAAGCGAGGCGTTGAGTGCTGTGTTGTGCTCTGCCGAGCCATCCTCCATAACGCCAACTGTGCTGCTGAGTGTTGTGCTGTTGTAGAGTGGGTCTTTGGTGATGATATTCACAACGCCACCAATCGCATTTGAGCCATAGAGTGCCGAGCCACCACCACGAACAACCTCCACTCGCTCAATCATACCAGCGGGGAGTTGCTCCAAACCATAGACGGTGGCAAGCGAACTGAAAATAGGGCGACTATCGAGCAGAATCTGTGAATACTGCCCCTCCAAACCATTGATGCGGAGCTGTGGTACACCGCAATTCGAGCAATTGTACTCCACACGCAGACCCGATTGGAAGTTGAGAGCTTCTGCTACATTGGCCGATGAGGTCTGCTCGAAGAGTTTGTTATTCAATACGTTGACAATTGAGGTTGCCTCTTTCTTGTTGACCTCGTTGCGCGAGGCAGTCACCACAACGCTATTCATCTCAATAGCCTCGGGTTCGAGTTCGAAGTGTGCCTCTACGGTGTGGCCGGGGATAATCTCTACCTGTCGCGATTGGGTCTTATAGCCGAGGAGAGATACGGTAATTGTCTGGCGACCTGCGGGGAGGTTGCGAAGGATAAAGTGACCGCTACCATCGGAAGCAGTGCCTATATTTGTTCCCTCGACTGCAATAGCGACAAAGGGAAGGTGTTCGCCTGTGGTTTTATCAATGGTGTGACCTGCCAGATGGGCGTCACGCTGCGCTTGTACATCAACTACCGAGAGTGTGCACAGCAAGAGAGCGGAGAAGAGTCCGCACAAAATTCTATTCATATTTGCTTAAAAATTTCTATGTGTTTGGGTTGCACAAACTATCAGCACCCTTTGTCGGGGTGGAGTAGTTGTGCTGTATAGTTGTTCGGGTTAGCGTGGTTAGACTATGCCTGGGTAGGCGGGGCACGCTGATTTTGAGCAGAGAGAGCGGTTGTGCTGCGGCTCTCTGCGTACGACCAAAGTATAGAAATTTCAGATTGTTCGGGAGTGGTGAGGTGTGTGTAATCGGTGGAGGTAAAGGTGGCGTGGTTAGCCATAGCGATTACCATCAACTCATTTGTCGAGTGGTTGTGTCCCTTCTGCGAGTAGGGGTGAGAGTGTGTTACCGCACCCCACTCGTAGGTATGAGTGTGGGTGAGCACAGTATCGCTCACAAGTTTGCCCACAAAGAGTGTGAGCAGCAAAAGGGATATGTACTTTGCCTTTTTCACCGCTGCAAAAGTACTACACTTTTGCAGTTTTAACAATACCTAAATGTTGGTAAAATAAGATAGGCAGACCGTCTGTGGCCTGCCTATACTTAAATGTTATTAGTGCAAAAGAACTAAATCACGGGGAGTGTTGCGAGTGCCTTATCGAGGCGGCTGAGGGTCTCCTCCTTGCCAATTACCTCACACATCTCATACATACCGAAGCCCTTGCTCTGACCTACAATCGCTACGCGGAAGGCGTTCATAATGTGGCCCATATGGATATTGTTCTCTACAATCCAAGAGTGGCAAATCTCCTCGGTATTCTTGTTCGAGAAGTCATCAATAGCAGCAAGTTTCTCTCTCAGAGTTGAGATAAGTGCGTGGCTGCCCTCTTTCCAATACTTCTTCACTGCCTTCTCGTCATACTCGGTGGGAGCAATGAAGAGGAACGACGATAAATCCCAGAAATCTGCGGGGAAGGTTGCACGGGTCTTGATGAACTCGGCAATCTGAGCCGACTTCTCAATCGAACACTCAACGCCGTGCTCTGCCATCACCTTCTGATATGCCTCAGCGAGCTGCTCGCCTGTGCGGGTGTGCATATACTGAGCGTTGAACCACTTGGTCTTATCGGGGTTGAAACGAGCACCCGACTTACCAACTCTGTCGAGCGAGAAGGCAGCAATCAGCTCCTCCATCGAGAAAATCTCCTGCTCGGTACCAGGATTCCAGCCCAGCAGAGCCAGCATATTTACAAATGCCTCAGGGAAATAGCCATCCTCGCGGTAGCCTCGTGCGGTCTCACCGGTGGGCGAAGTCCAGAACAAGGGGAATACGGGGAAGCCCATCTTATCGCCATCGCGCTTGCTCAGTTTGCCCTGACCTGTGGGTTTGAGCAGCAAGGGGAGGTGTGCGAACTCAGGCTGAGTGTCGCTCCAACCAAATGCACGATAGAGGAGATAGTGCAGAGGAAGGCTGGGTAACCACTCCTCACCACGAATAACGTGTGAAATCTCCATCAGGTGGTCGTCGACAATATTTGCCAAGTGATAGGTGGGGAGGCTGTCTGCCGACTTGTAGAGCACCTTATCATCCAAAGTGGAGGTATTAACCGAGATATGACCACGAATCAGGTCGTCCATCTCCACTACCTCGCCAACGGGCATCTTGAAGCGGATAACCCAGACATCGCCACGAGCAATACGCTCCTGCACCTCCTCGGGAGAGAGTGCAAGCGAAGTAGCGAGTTTCTCGCGCACTGTGTGGTCGTAGGCAAAGGTCTTACCCTCGGCCTCCATCTGAGCACGCAAGGCGTTGAGTTCCTCGGGGGTGTCGAAAGCGTAGTAAGCATTACCCGACTCAACGAGTTGCATAGCATATTTGAGATAAATCTCCTTGCGCTCGCTCTGGCGATAAGGGGCGTGGGGACCACCCTCATCTACACCCTCGTCGATGGTGATACCACACCAGCGGAGCGAGTCAAGAATATAACGCTCGGCTCCCTCGACAAAACGATTGGAGTCGGTGTCCTCAATACGAAGAATAAAATCACCACCAGCACGACGTGCAAAGAGGTAGTTATAAAGGGCAGTACGAACACCACCCATATGAAGTGGCCCTGTGGGGCTGGGCGCAAAGCGCACTCTCACTCTTCTTTCCATATTTTTATTCACTTAGTTTCGATTTCTGTATTACACTATACGTTGAACAGGAAGTGCATAATGTCGCCATCCTGCACTACATACTCCTTACCCTCTATGCCGATTTTACCAGCCTCACGGCAAGCCTTCTCGCTACCGAGAGTGGTGTAGTCTGCATACTTGATAACCTCAGCACGGATAAAGCCACGCTCGAAGTCAGTGTGGATAATTCCCGCTGCCTGAGGTGCTTTTGTGCCGCGAGTGTAGGTCCAAGCGCGAGTCTCGTCTGCACCGGTGGTGAAGTAGGTTTCAAGGTCGAGAAGTTTGTAAGCCATCTTAATCAGTCGGCTCACGCCCGACTCCTGCAAGCCAATCTCCTCCAAGAATGCCTGACGCTCCTCGTGGCTCTCCAACTCGGCGATATCGGCCTCGGTCGAAGCGGCAACAACCAACAACTCTGCGTGCTCGTCAGCAATTGCACGACGCACCTGCTCTACATACTCGTTGCCATCCTTTGCGCTATCCTCGTCCACGTTGCAGACATAGAGTACAGGTTTGAGGGTGAGCAGACTGAGGTCGGAGAAGAGTTTCTTATCCTCCTTGTCAATCTCTACACTGCGTGCGGGTTTGCCCTGCTCCAAAGCCTTCTGAAAGGCCTGCAACAGTTCTACCTGACGCTTTGCGGTCTTGTCGCCACCTACGGCTGCCTGCTTCTGAATCTTCGACAGACGATTCTCGATAGTTTCCAAATCTTTGAGCATCAACTCAGTATCAACGGTCTCCTTATCGCGTACGGGGTCAATTGTGCCGTCTACGTGGGTGATGTTGTTGTTCGAGAAGCAACGCAGAACGTGAATAATGGCGTCTGTGTTACGAATATTTGCAAGGAACTTGTTGCCCAGACCCTCACCACGCGAAGCACCACGCACAAGACCTGCAATATCGACAATCTCGATGGTGGTGGGGATAACCTTCTTGGGGTTATCAATCTCTGCCAGACGGGTGAGTCGCTCGTCGGGTACGGTAATCATACCCACATTGGGCTCAATGGTGCAGAAAGGGAAGTTTGCTGCCTGTGCCTTAGCATTGGAGAGGCAGTTGAAAAGTGTCGATTTGCCGACGTTGGGCAGTCCGACTATACCGCATTGAAGTGACATATCTTTATCTATTATTCTTATAATTGGCGCAAATATACTCATTTCTCTCGATAATTTCCTCTATAATTTGTCTTTTCGGCAGAGAAATGTTAACTTTGAGAGTTTGAAAACGATTCTTGTTAAACGATAAATATAATTTAAGAGAGATATTATGAATTGGAGTGAGATTGGCAGACAGCTCAAACTGATGGAGGCTATTGTTGACGAGGCACAGCACTCGGGACAGATGAGTGATTTGGAGCGCGATTTATTGCTCGAAACCCTGCGTAAATGTTATGTGGC
Source organism: Tidjanibacter sp. (assembly GCA_017379955.1). Classification (GTDB taxonomy): domain Bacteria; phylum Bacteroidota; class Bacteroidia; order Bacteroidales; family Rikenellaceae; genus Tidjanibacter. Next base: position 5,808 of record JAFNVE010000007.1, read on the forward strand.
GGTGCGCTATTCGGAGATTGAGGTGAGCCAGAGTGTCCAGCCCGAGGTTGTGGCTGCTGCTGCGGCTATGGCTGAGGTTGCAGAAGAAAAAGTTGCCGAAGTTGAAGAGGAGGTTACTCCCGAAGTAGAGGAAGAGATTGCTCCCGAAGAGCCTGTCGTTGTTGAGGAAGAGATTGCAGAAGAAGAGTCAGTAGAGGAAGAGGCTGAGGTTGCCCCTGCCGAGGAGGAGAAACCCGCAGTGGAGGAGGTTGTTACCACCGTCCGTCACAAACTCGACCGCCAGACTATCCGTTCGCTCTACGATGATGACGCACCTGCTTCGGTGGCAACGTTTGAGCCTGTGGCTGAGGTAGTGGAGCCTGAGGTGGTAGTTGCTCCTGCTGAGGAGGAGTCGGCTCCTGTATTTGAGATTACCGAGGATGACGCTGACGAGGATGGAGAGGTTGTCTATATGGCTGATGATGAGGAAGAAGAGGAGATTGCAGAGGAGGAAACTGCGCCCTCTATCTTTGAGATAACAGACGAAGAGGAGTATGATGGTGAGGCTGAAGAGGAGATTGAGGAGTTACCTTTCAGTTTCCGCGAGGTTGAGGAGGAGTCCTCGGAAGAGGTTGCTCCCACCATTGCCGACGCAGCGCAACCCGTAACTGTTCTGGGTGATGTGGTAGGTGCTGAGCGCACAACCATTGCCGACAGCATAACTCCCAAAGAGGATGTTGCATCGGTGATTGGTAATAGTCAACTCAGTTCGTTGCGTAGTGCTATTGGTCTGAACGATAAGTTCTTGCTCATCCGTGACCTCTTTGGTGGCGACAATGGCGCATACGAGGCTGCAATCGATGGTCTGGATAGTTGCCAGAGCCTTGATGATGCAATGCTCTACATCTTCGATAATTTTGCTTGGGACGGTGAGTGTGATGGTGCAAAGTTGATGACCGAACTGCTCTCGCGTCGTTTTCAGTAATCATTGAGAATAATGGCTAAACTATATCTAATACCAACCCCAATCGGTAATCTCGAAGATATCACTCTTCGTGCTCTGCGTCTGTTGCGTGAGGCTGATGTGATACTTGCCGAAGATACCCGCACAAGTTCGGTGTTGCTCAAACACTACGATATTCAGGGCCACCTGATGGCACACCATAAGTTCAACGAGCACGCCTCGTCGGTGGCAGTTGCCGAGCGCATAGAGGCAGGACAAAATGTGGTGCTTATCTCCGATGCGGGTACTCCCGGTATCTCCGACCCTGGCTTTCTGCTTGTGCGTACCTGTGTGGAGCGAGGGATTGAGGTGGAGTGTCTGCCTGGTGCTACGGCGTTTGTGCCTGCTCTGGTGCAGAGTGGCTTCCCCTGCGACAGATTCTGCTTTGAGGGCTTTCTGCCTCAGAAGAAGGGTCGACAGAAACGATTGCAACAGCTCTCTGGTGAGCCTCGCTCGATAGTCTTCTACGAGTCGCCATACCGTGTTGTGAAGTGCTTGGAGCAACTTGCAGAGGTCTTTGGTGCGGAGCGCAGAGTGGCAGTAAGCCGTGAGCTGACGAAGAAATTTGAAGAGACCGTGCGTGGCACTCTCTCGGAGGTGATTGCTCACTTCAAGGCAAAACCGCCTAAGGGTGAGTTTGTTATCGTCTTGGCAGGAGAGGGTGACCGCTATAATAAAACAGAGGAGGAAGAGGATGATGAATAATGAGATTGATAAGGTAAAGGGCGGCAAGAGCCATCTGGATAACTTTATCAAATATCTGAAAGAGCGTTTCGACCTGCGCGAAGATAGTGCTTCGGAGCAGGAGGTGGCCGAGAGAGTCGGTAGGGGAGTGGTCTTCAAGGGGACTAACCTTTGGGTACTTATCTTCGCCATTATGATTGCGTCGTTGGGTCTTAATGTGAACTCGACGGCGGTGATTATTGGTGCTATGCTCATATCGCCCCTTATGGGTCCACTGATTGGTATCGGATTTTCGCTCGGTACCAATGACTTTGAGCTGTTGAAAAATGCGATGCGCAACTTCCTGCTGATGGTGAGTGTGAGTATCGTAACCTCGACACTCTATTTTCTTATCTCGCCTATTACGGTGGCACAGAGTGAGTTGCTGGCACGAACTACCCCAACAACCTACGATGTGCTGATTGCACTCTTTGGTGGCTTGGCGGGTATGGTAGCCCTCACTCGCAAGGATCGTTCGTTTGTGGTGGTGGCTGGTGTGGCTATTGCTACTGCCCTTATGCCTCCTCTTTGTACGGCAGGCTATGGCATTGCTACGGGTCAGTTCCGTTATTTTATAGGTGCTTTCTATCTCTTCTTTATCAACTCGCTCTTTATCTCGCTGGCAAGTTATATTATTGTTGCTCTGCTCCACTACCAAAAGAAGACACAGGTGGATAAGGAGAAAGAGAGACGAGTGCGTAAGATTATGTATGCGGTGATTGTGGTAACGATTGTGCCGAGTGTGATTTTGGCATACGGCATCATCCAGCGCACCTCATTTGAGGAGAACGCCGACCGATATGTAACCTCCGTATTCCACTACAACGATACTATGCTCCTCGACTATCAGAAGAACTACCACTACGACAACCGTAGGTCGGAGATTGTGGTGCGACTGGTGGGTGAGCCACTCTCGCAGAGTGCTATCGACAATGCCCGCTCGCAGATGGAGAACTATGGCTTGAAGAATACCGACCTTGTTATCCGCCAAACCGACACTAAGGGCGAGAGTGTGGATGTTACAGCCCTGCAAAAGATTTATTCGGAACTCTTAGAGGAGAAAAATGCACAGATTGAGCGTTTGCAGAGCCGAGTGGCGTCGCTCTCTATTCCCGATACGCTGAGTGTGTCGGATATTTCGCGAGAGGCTGCACAGGTGGTTGATAATGTTGAGTCGCTCTCATTGTCCAAACATATAACCTACTCGGCAGAGGGTGTGCCTACGGATACACTCTTCTACTGCTTTGTAGAGCATAAGGATAGCCTTGCGGTCGATGTGGAGAGGCTCAGTGAGTGGCTGAAAGTGAGAATCAAGGCAGATGATTTGAGGGTGATTGTCAATAATGAGTAGTTACGAAGATAAGTATACACGGGGGCAGAAGATTGGTGCGTGGTGGCTGATGGCAGGATGTAAGGTCATCGGCTGGTTGCCCTATTGGTTTCTCTATCACTGCTTTGCGCCCTTTATCTACTTTGTGATGTACCGCCTGCTGGGCTATCGCAAGGGGGTTGTCCACGAGAATTTGGTTACCACATTTCCCGAAAAGAGTGCCGAGGAGATAGGGGAGATTGAACGGAAATTCTATCGTCACCTGTCGGAGATTGTGGTTGACACCCTCGACCTGGCAAGTATGCGCCACAAGGAGGTGATGCACCGACTCGAAATAGTGAACTTGGAGGAGCACAAGGAGGCCACCAAGGGCAAGGATTGGATTGCTGCTCTTGGCCACTACGGGTCGTGGGAGTTCTTCTGTGGCTACGGTCTGCAAGACAAACGTTCTACGGCTGTCGGGGTCTATCACCCGCTGAAAAATAAGGCATTTGACCTCTTCTATCGTCGTATGCGTCAGCATATTGGCGCAGACCCAACCCCTATGAAACTCTTGCTCCGCAGGTTGGTTGTGGCAAGGCGTGATGGTGAGAGATTTGTGGTGGGACTTATTGCAGACCAAGCACCACCTAAGAATTATGAGGTAGAACATTGGTATAACTTCCTGGGTCGTCCCACAGCCTTTTTTGCAGGTATGGAGCATATCTGCGCAAAGTTTGGCACTCCTGTCTACTATCTTGACTTGGACAAGGTTAAGCCAGGTCACTACTCAGGCCACTTTGTACAGATTTACGATGGCGTGGAGGAGGTTGCCGAGCACGAGATAACACAACGCTATGCCGATGCGTTGAGTGATACGATTCGTCGCAGACCCGAGTTGTGGCTCTGGTCGCACAAACGATGGAAACAACAACCAAAGAGTAACTAAGACCTTGAAAATCAATATAGTCATACTGAATTGGAACGGTCGGAAGATGCTTGCCGAGTATCTCCCGAAGGTCGTTGCGACACTGCCTGACGGGGTGAGGCTCACGGTGGCCGATAATGGCTCGGAGGATGACTCGCTCGTGTGGCTTGCGGAGAACTATCCCGAGGTAGAGAGGCTTGTGCTGGACCAAAACTATGGCTATGCGGGTGGGTATCGCAGGGCGTTGGAGATGCTCTCGGATGATGTGTTTATTCTGCTCAATTCGGATGTTGCCCCTGCCGAGGGGTGGGTGGAGAGCCTTGTTGCTCCCTTTGCGGATGAGAGGGTGGCTGCCGCCTCGCCTAAGATTTTGTCGGTGGCTGAGCCTCAGCGGTTTGAGTATGCAGGTGCCTCGGGTGGCTTTATAGATTTGTTCGGCTATCCCTTCTGCCGTGGTCGCATATTGGCTACTGTGGAGTATGATGAGGGGCAGTACGACTCGCCTCGCTCGGTCTTTTGGGCCTCGGGTGCTTGCCTGGCTGTGAGGGCTACGGCACTCAGGGAGGTCGGCTCGCTCGATGAACACTTCTTTGCCCATATGGAGGAGATTGACCTCTGCTGGCGACTGTGGAGTGCAGGGTGGCGAGTGATGGTTGAGCCTCGCTCGGTGGTCTATCATCTGGGCGGTGGTACACTCCCCAATAACTCACCTCGCAAACTATACCTCAACTTCCGTAACTCGCTGGCTATGATGTATAAAAATCTGCCTAAGAGGGGATTGTGGCGATTGTGGACGAGGATGGTGCTCGATGGAGGCTCGGCATTGGTCTACCTGCTGACAGGCAAGATGGACTATTTCAGGGCTGTTTGGAATGCTCATCAGGATTTCCGCAAGATGCGCAGAGAGTATCTGCGAGCGGAACGCAAACGAGTGCAGAGCAGGGTAGTGGCTCAACCCGAAGGTATCTACCGTGGCTCGATATTGCTGAGATATCTGCTCGGCAAGAGGAGGTTTGAGGGAATCGGAGAGTAAAAATAAAAGCGAGAAGAAAATCTCTTCTCGCTTTTATTTTGCTTAGGCGTAAAACTCCTACTGTTGCTGCAAGTCTGCGGGAGCCTGCATAACCATACTCTTGTCGATGCGGATGCTCACGTTGTTGTCGACCTCCATCAGAATATAGCCCTCTTTTACCTCCTTAACGGTACCGTAGATACCACCAGCCGAGATAATCTTATCGCCACGTTTGAGGCCATCGCGGAATTTCTGCAACTCCTTCTGACGCTTCTGCTGAGGACGAATCATAAAGAGCCACATTACACCAAAGATGAGCACCATCATAATGAGGAAACTCATATTGCTACCAGCACCAGCAACGGGCTGTGCAGCCGGTGTTGCCTGCAAAAAAATAGTCATCATTGTCATTGTTTTATAAGTTATTAAATTGTTGTTTCAGTCCTACAAAGTTAAAAAATCCCTCTCCGAAAAACAAATTCTCAGCCAAAACGAACAGAGAAGTGTCCCTATCGAACATCGGCAGTGATTACCAGATGGAGAGGCTCCTCGGAGAGCGATGTTGTCAGGTAGAGGTTCTGCACGAAACGACCACCATAGCCTGCCGAGTCGAAACGGACCTCAATCTCTCGTGTGCGCTTGCCCTGCACAGGCTCCGATGAGAACTCCGCGCCTACACATCCGCAGGTTGTGCGACTGCTGAGCAGTACCACAGGCACCTCCTCCTCGTTGCGCACCACTACCTTGCGGGTCACTACCTCGCCAGCACCAACCCTACCCATATAGATGGTGTCAACGGCCTGCTTGGTGTTCAGTCGCTCGGCCGAGAGTTTGATGCCTTGTCGGGTGTTGTTGTGTGCGTGGTTGTGCTCGGTGCTCTCGGTGTGCTGGTGTTCAGCCTCGATAGCCTTGCGTATAGATTTGCCTCCGCAACCTACGCTGAGCAATGCCACAACAGCAATCAGAGTATAGTGTTTAACCTTCATCGCCGAAAGAGTATCTTAGAGCAGACCACGACCCATCTTGTTGATTTTGCCACTCTCGTTAAGGTCGGTCACTGCCTTGTCAAGAATACCATTGATAAACTGAGGCGAGCCGAGGGTGCTGTAATAGCGCGAAATCTCGATATATTCATCAAGCGACACCTTAATAGGGATGTAGGGGAACTGAGTCAGCTCGGTGATAGCCACAGAGAGGATGATGATATCCATAAAGGCGATACGCTCCATATCCCAATTCTGTGTATACTTCTCCAGCAGGGCGATGTTCTCCGAGTGGGCTACCACGGCACGAGTAAAGAGGTCGGTGGCGAACTTCTCGTCATCCTCGTTCTTGAATTGGGGCAGGAGTGCCAACTGCTCTGCTTCGGGGCGCAACGCACGCAGGGTGCGCACAACCATAGTCAGCACATAGTCCAGGTCGTCTGCCCAATGGATGGATATCTCCTCCAATGCCTGCTCCATCATCTCGTTATCCTGCACGCACTGCACAAAAATCTCCTCAACGACCGAGAGGTCGGCACGGAACGAAGTGCCCTCTGCCTGCATATACTTCTGGTAGAAGTCGCTCTGAATCATCTGTTCGTAGATGTGGCGTACCACCTCGGGCTGAGCACTCCAATCGAGTCCCTCCTTCTCGGTACGCTTGGTGAGTGCCTCGGTATGCTCGAAGATAGAGATAACCTTGCCCTCTACAAAGCGATAGTTGGGGTGAAGGTCGTCGTATGTGGGAAGTTTCTTGTTAAGACCAATCTCGATACGCTCGCGTGCATACTCTGCAAGTGCAGGGACGAGTGCAAGCATCTTGAAGTAGAGTTGGTAGGTGCTGTCGATAGAGTTTGTTAGATTCTTGGTGGCTACCGAGAGGGGAGTACCCTCCGATTTGAGATGTGAATAGAGTGATTTAATAACCTTAATTCTCAAAAATCTACGACTCAACATAATCTGAACTGTTTTATAATACTCTCTGTTTCGGGCGCAAAGATACACTTTTTAATTCCAAATTCAAACATTAAGAATCCAAAATGACTCCTCTACTCCCTACATAATTGGCGAAATGATGGCTCTTTTTCTCGCAAAGGCTCTGTTTCGCTCGGTCTACAACTTGAAACCGAACGAGAATTCGAGATATTCAGCCTTGATGCTGTGCGACTTGATGGAGAAACCTACAAAAGCATTTCGGTTGGGGATGTAGTAACGAATACCGGCCTTCTCGTAGTGCCAACCACGCTCGCGGTCACCTGCCTCCTTTGCCACCTCGCTGTTCACGCCCTTGTGACGATAGGGATATGCACCCACTGCAACGTGTACCGCCAAGTTGTGCCAATAGACCTCCTGAACAACTGCCAAACCCAACGACAGAGGTTTGTAGCCGGGGCTGTTATCAACCTCCGCATCGCCATAGACAATTCGGTCGCTTGCCTCCAACTCCTTCATATTCGACGAGTAGAACATCTCTACATTAAGACCCGTAGCGTAGCGCAACGAGTAGCGATAGAGTGCCTCGAAACCCAAAGAGAGTTTGGGGTGTGCTTTGAGTTTAATCTGCTCTCTCTTTGCAGCGTCGGGCTCACGCTCAACAAGTGCGTTCCACTCCGCCATACAGGTATGCACACCGCCACCAATGGCAATGTTGTACTGCATACCACGCTCGTAGGAGATGGGGGTTGCAGGGGTGCGATAACGACGTGGGTCGTAGTCGAAAAGACGATAGCGGGCAAAAAGACCACCACCAACAGCATTGAGTGCCTCGTTGGGGAGTGCCATACGGCCATTGGAGTAGTGACGAAACATCACATCGGCACCAATCTCCCAGCGTTTGCCCAGATGAATCTTAGCAAAACCACCCGCACCAAAGTATGCCATAACGGGCGAGCTGAGCCAATTGTTGCCCGGGTTACCTACGGGGTCGTATCGGGTGGGGTTGTAGGTCAGACCAAAGTCCAACTGATAGCCTGCCGAAAACCAATCTCTGCGCACGAGCGAACGCTCAAACGAGCCATAGAGCGAATATAGATTGGGGAACTTTGTCTGGTCCGAGAAACGGAAATCACCCATCGAGGCTACCGAAACACCAAAGTTAAGCAACGGATAACCAAACAGATAGTCGTAATAGTTGTCTTTCTCGGGAGTAGTCTGAATACCAACTGCACCCTCGTAGGTCATATAACCGTATGAGGTCAGGTTGGGTCGTGTCTGCTCGATATCGTAACCATACCAGCCGTGCAACGAATAGGATAAATCATCGCGAGTGGCTTGTGCCTCTGCGCCAAAATTGCTCACACAGAGCAGCGCGAAAATAAGTGCCAATAATCTTCTTTCCATCTCTCAAAAACCTAAATTCGGCTGCAAATATAGGGTTTTTTCACAAAGATTATATCTTTACCCCATCAATCTCCCTCTGCAAGCGGTCAAGGAACTTCGCTGCGTGACCTCCATCCATCTGGGTGTGGTGAAATTGGAACGATACGCTCAGCGTGGTCTTAAACAAGCCTCGCTTGTACTTGCCCCAAATCATAAACGGATTGTTGAAAACGCCGCTATACATACCCACAGCTCCATCTATCTCGTACTGCGCCAAGGCCGAAGTGCCGATAACCATACTCTCGGTCGAGAGGTCGTGGTCGGTGCAACTCTCCGCCACTTGCTGTGTAAAGCGCAGATAGTCGCTGCCAAATTGCCCCAAATCCTCATTAAAAGGCAGGTCGCACGAACTCACCTCGCCCGCCGAGTTGGCAACAATGGTGTTTACAGCGATGGTGTCGTACTGCATCAACTTGTCGCCGACGGGCAACAGATAAAACTCCTTGACTTGCGAGGCGGCACGACCGATGCAATAACACATCAGCATATTGAATTTCAGCCTTCGCTCGCGGCTAATTTTCACGAGGCGTGATACATCGAGTGTCTTAAAAAATGTAACCATCGGATTGGGTGCCTGCATCCACATCTCAAAGGCGTATGCACGTGTTGTCTCTCGGGGATTTATCTCTCTCATAGCTATAATTTTTTTGATAAAGGGTCGCAAAGGTAGTAATTTCTTTGCAAAGTCCGCTAAAGGCGGGGTTGTATTTGTATAAAAGGTTAGGATTTCTGAGTCTGAGTTTTTGGAGATTTTATTGTGCGGTTTAGAGCGTTTTATGTCAAAGAGTTTACAAGCCAGAAAAAAGTTACAAACAAAACAATATGCAACAATAACTATGTTGAATATCAATAATATATAATAAGTGTGTTGCACATTTCTACATTATCTAAATACGACTTACCTTTGCAATATGAAAATTAAATACTTGTAATATGGAAGATAAAAACATAAAGAGAATAAATGAAACTCTGAAAGAAGTCGTAGAATTACAGCAAGATATAGATAGTTTTAACCGAGATATCTATAAAATTAATTATGCACTAATGTATGGCGACTATAAACAAAGGGAAGAATGTAAGTGCGATATAGTACGAAAGTATCCTAACTACGCACAATATCTAGACAATAGAAGCTTGTTGTTAAACTTACTTTGTAATGATCCTACAACTATTTTAGGGATACAAAAGCTTGCTTTGACTCATATGAAAAGTACCCACTGCTTTCAAGAATACATCAAAAGAGGAATGAAACTACAAATGAAATGGCGACTTGAAGATATGCAAGATGGGTGATTTAAGAAATAATTGCTATATTTGTAAAAACTAATCTTATGTCAAGAACTTATATTGAAGTAACCTATATTGATCCCAATGTATGCTTTGAATGTGGTGCGCCTGCAACAGAAAGACATCATATTGTGCCTGCATCATTGGGTGGAACTAAGACTGTTCCTCTTTGTGGAATATGCCATGCCAAAATACACGATGTAGATGGCAAAAGACGAACAAGGATTGCAGAACTTACGAAAGCTGCATTAGACGCTAAAATAGCAAGAGGTGAAACTTGGGTAAGAAATACAGATACTACTGCGGCAAGGGCGGTTAGCTGCAGAATGAGGGTAGCAGCAAGGGAAAAATGGCTAAAGGAATCTGAAGTTAGTAAATATGTGTTAGCAAGATGGATGGAAGGATTGACTTTTACAGATATTTTGCACGACTTAGATGAAATGTATGCAATAAATCCTGATGTGTATTGTTCTAGAAATGGTGTGCAAATTGCGAGAGGAACACTATCCAAAATGATATCTTTTTACAAGGAGTGGCAAAAAGATTATGTCCCACAAAATAAAATTAGATTTCTCCTTCAATGGGCACAAAAGGCGAACAAACCATTTAATCTTCAATTATCGTGTAACTTTGA
>JAFNVE010000048.1 GCA_017379955.1 Tidjanibacter sp.
GCAAGGCTGTTGAGCCCTATGTACAGAAGGTTTTGGCAGTATACCCTTCGATAGATTCTCTTTCGCACGATGCTCTGCGTGAGCGTAGTGCTGCTTTGCGTCAGCAGATTCGCGACTTTATTCAGGCCGACGAGGATCGTATTGCCTACCTCAAAGAGATTCTTGAGAAGCCCGAAACCTCGCTTGAGGATAAAGAGCGTCACTCCAAAGAGATTGATGACAAGACCAAATTGATTGACGAGAAGATTGAGCAGAAACTCGACGAGATTCTGCCCGAGGCTTTTGCTATTATGAAGTCTACTGCTCGTCGTTTTACCGAGAACTCGACAGTAGTGGTTACCGCTACCGACTTCGACCGCAACCTGGCGGCTTCGAAGGACTTTGTCACCATAGAGGGCGACAAGGCGGTGTATAAGAACCAGTGGATGGCAGGTGGCAATATGATTACCTGGGATATGGTTCACTACGATTGCCAGCTCTTTGGTGGTGTGGTTCTCCATACAGGTAAGATTGCCGAGATGGCTACCGGTGAGGGTAAGACTCTGGTGGCAACTCTCCCCGTATTCCTTAATGCACTTGCAGGCAAGGGTGTGCACGTTGTAACTGTGAACGACTATCTGGCTAAGCGAGATGCTGAGTGGATGGGTCCTATGTATCAGTTCCACGGCCTCTCGGTAGAGTGTATCGATAACTATCAGCCCAACTCGGCTGCTCGCCGCAAGGCATATATGGCTGATATCACTTTCGGTACTAATAACGAGTTTGGTTTCGACTATCTGCGCGACAATATGTCGATTTCTGCAGACGACTTGGTGCAGCGCAAACACCACTTTGCAATTGTCGATGAGGTCGACTCGGTGTTGATTGACGATGCCCGTACTCCTCTGATTATCTCGGGTCCTGTACCTAAGGGTGAGGATCAACTCTTCGACCAGTATCGTGGTTTTGTGGAGCGTCTTTATACTATGCAGCGTCAGATGGTGAACGACCTCTTGGCTCGCTCGCGCAAGCTTATTGCTGAGGGCAACACCGAAGAGGGTGGTATTTTGTTGTTGCGTGCTCACAAGGGTCTGCCTAAGTATAAGCCACTGATTAAGTTCCTCAGCGAGCAGGGTGTTAAGGTGCTCTTGCAGAAGACGGAGGCTATCTATATGCAGGATAACAACCGCCGTATGCACGAGATTACCGACGAACTCTTCTTCGTGATTGAGGAGAAGATGAATACCGTAGAGCTTACCGATAAGGGTCACGAGGTGCTCTCCAACGCTGTTGGTGAGGATGGTTTCTTCGTGTTGCCAGATATCGGCTCGGAGGTGGCAACCATCGAGAAGAGCGATGCCTCGGCAGAGGAGAAGACTGCTCGCAAGGACGAGGTTATCAATAGCTACGCTATCCGCTCGGAGCGCGTACACACTGTAAACCAGTTGCTCAAAGCATACTCTATGTTCGAGAAGGATGTTGAGTATGTGGTTATCGACAACAAGGTAAAGATTGTTGACGAGCAGACAGGTCGTATTATGGAGGGCCGTCGCTACTCGGATGGCCTGCACCAGGCTATCGAGGCTAAGGAGCATGTGAAGGTTGAGGCTGCTACTCAGACCTTTGCAACCATCACCTTGCAGAACTATTTCCGTATGTACCACAAGTTGGGTGGTATGACAGGTACCGCAGAGACCGAGGCAAGTGAGTTCTGGAGCATCTACAAACTCGATGTAGTGGTTATCCCCACCAACCGTCCTATTCTGCGTAACGATATGGACGATATCCTCTATAAGACTAAGCGCGAGAAGTACAATGCTGTGGTTGATGAGGTTGTTCGTTTGGTTGGCGAGGGTCGCCCTGTCTTGGTTGGTACTACCTCGGTGGAGGTTTCGGAACTTTTGAGCCGCATCTTGAAGATTCGCGGTATCAAGCATAATGTGCTCAACGCAAAGCAGCACGCTCAGGAGGCACAGGTTGTTGCCGAGGCGGGTCGTGCCGGTCAGGTAACCATCGCTACCAATATGGCAGGTCGTGGTACCGATATTAAACTCACCCCCGAGGTGAAGGAGGCCGGTGGTCTTGCGATTATCGGTACTGAGCGTCACGAGAGCCGTCGTGTAGACCGTCAGTTGCGTGGTCGTTCGGGTCGTCAGGGTGACCCCGGTTCGTCGCTCTTCTTCGTCTCGATGGAGGATGACTTGTTGCGTCTGTTTGGTGGCGACCGTCTGGCTGCTATGATGGACAAGATGGGTATCCAGGAGGGCGAGGCTATTCAGGCAGGTATGATGTCGAAGGCTGTTGAGAGAGCGCAGAAGAAGGTCGAGGAGAACAACTTCGGTATTCGTAAGCGTCTGTTGGAGTACGACGATGTGATGAACTCGCAGCGTACAGTGATTTACACTCAGCGCCGTCACGCACTCTATGGTGAGCGTGTAGAGATTGACTTCAACAATATGTTGTGCGACTTTGCTGAGAGCTTTGTCGAGGAGAACAAGGGCGTAAGTTATGAGGACTTCTCTTTCGAGCTTATCCGTCAGGTGGCTGTTCAGCCCACTTTCGACGAGAAGGCATACAAGGCTGCCGAGGCTAACGAGTTGATAGATATGGTGATTAAGGATATCACCGACAGCTACAACCGTCGTGCTCAGACCGCTGCTCAGACTGCACTGCCCGTGTTGAAGAGCATCTATGAGAAGCAGGGCGACCAGATTGAGAATATCTATGTGCCAATGACCAACGGTATCTTGGGCTACAATGTTCCTGTGAACTTGAAGAAGGCTATCGAGACCAATGGTGCTGAGGTTTACAAGGTATTTACCAAACTTGTGATGCTCACCACTATCGACGATAATTGGCGTGAGCACCTCCGCGCAATGGACGACCTGCGTACCAGCGTACAGAATGCTACTTATGAGCAGAAAGACCCGCTCTTGATTTATAAACTTGAGTCGTACGAGATTTTCAGCCAGATGTTGGAGAAGATTAACCGCGAGGTACTCTCGGTTGTCGGTAAGGGCTACATCCCCGTACGCGAGAATCAGGAGGAGCGTGTTAAACAACAACAGCAGAGCCGTGCCAAGGTGGATGTAAACCGTTTGCACGCATCTCGTATGCAGGCTGCTGCGGCAGCAGGTCAGGGCGAGAAGAGCAAGCCTGCACCTGTACACGTGGAGAAGAAGGTTGGCCGTAACGACCTCTGTCCTTGTGGCTCGGGCAAGAAGTATAAACATTGCCACGGTAAGTAACCGCAGAAAAAAGAGTTGAGAAGAGTAATTGCATATTTTGTTTTGGCTTTGTCGCTCTGTGGGGCGATGCTCTCTTCGTGTGGTCAGGACGATGAGTTGCTGATGCAGCAGGAGGAGAAGATTCTCGCCTACTTGGATAAACAGTCGCTCGACTATACCATCGAGGGTGGTACCTACAAGGTAGTACTCACCGAGGGTGACCAGAGCAAACGTGCCGAGAAGGGTGACTCGCTGAGTTTCAACTATGCAGGATTTCTCTTCGATAGCGCACCCAAAGGGCTTTTTACCACTTCGTGGGAGGGGCTTGTAGATACGAGCGGCGGGCTCAATACTGAGTATTGGTCTTTTGAGCCTGGGCGTGTGAGATTGGGCGACGGTACTATAATAAAAGGTATCGAAAATGCGTTAAATAACTGTTGCGAGGGCGACTCCTTGCAACTATTCATCACCTCGCCGCTTGGCTATGGTGAAGAGGAGGTGGGCGCAGTGTCGAAGAATTCGGCATTGATGTTCTTGGTGAAAGTAGAAAGTATATATTAATTTTTAGATAGAATATGAAGTTCAAATTGCGTACTCTCGTTGCAGGTGCAGTCGTAGCACTCACCGTATTTTCGTGCGCACGTCAGGAGATGATGACCTACACAGAGGCTGAGAATACCACCTTGGCCGCTTGGGTGCAGAAGTATGCTCCTAATGCCGAAAAGTACAACGATAATATGTATATCGAGTGGATTGAGCGTAATACCAACCCGGGTCCTGCCGACTCGTTAGTTGAGGTTGGCGATTGGGTGAGGGTGAAATATACCGTCAAGACACTTGCAGGTAGCGTGGTCAATACCCGTGATGAGCAGGTGGCTCGTATTGAGGGTACTTATACCCCCTTTACTCACTACTCACCTCAGTTGGTATATATGAACGACCCCAACGTGACAATGCTGGATGGCCAATATGAGGCATTGCAGAAGATGCGTCGTGGCGATATCGCTCGCCTCTACCTCTCCTCGACCTATGCCTATGGTCCTAACGGCTTTGGTGACGATGTCGGCTATGGCGGTCAGAACAAACTCCAAGCACAGGTGCCTGTCATTATTGATAGCTTTACCTTGGTTGACTTTGAGGCTGATCCTATTATCACCGAGCAGAAGGCTGTGGATGAGTGGGTATTCCAGAATTGGGGATTGGAGAAGAAGGATACTATCAAGTCCAACTTCTATATGCAGTTGTTGCCTCCCTTCCCTATGCAGCGCGACTCTATCGCTACTAAGCCCGACTCGGTAGTGCAGATTTACTATGTAGGTCGTTTCTTGGATGGCTTCGTATTCGATACCAATATCGACTCTGTTCAGGAGCGTGTATATGGCCGAGTTGTCAATCAGGGACCTCTGGCTATCCCCGCATCCGATATTGTAGGCGATACCATTACAGTTATTGAGGGCTGGAAGATTGCCTTGAAAAATGCTTGCTACGGTGACCATATTCGCACTGCCTTTGTGTCGGCATACGGCTATGGTATTCAGGGTGCTGCCGCATCGAGTAGTTCGAGCAGTGCTACCAGCACCGACCTTTCGTACTACGACTACATCAACTATATGTACTATATGAACGCTATGTATGGCGGTCTGGGTGGCTATGGTGGTGGTTACGGCGGAGGCTACGGCTATGGTGGCTATGGCTACGGCAACTACTACAACAGCTACTACGATATGCTCTATTATAGCAACCTCTATGGTAGTATGGGCGGTGGCTCGTCAAGCACGGAGGATGAGGAGTTACAGGACGACGGTATTGTAAGTACTGAGATTCAGCCATTTGAGCCTCTTATCTTCGATATCTATATCCTGCCTGCGAAGGGTGATGCTATTGAGGATAGCAATGAAGAATAGGTAAAAAGCCATCTGATTGGTGATTTTTGCAC
>JAFNVE010000049.1 GCA_017379955.1 Tidjanibacter sp.
CGCAGGCATTTCCAAGCCTGACCCACCCCCAAGCCCCCGCCTCGGCGGGGGATGTGTCCCGAGGCTTTGCCTCGGGCGAAATTACGGGCACGACCGATTGTGGGTTTCGGAAGTAGCGGACACGACCGTTTTTTTGATAGGAATTATGGGAGTTATGGGAATAATGAGAATGATGGG
Organism: Tidjanibacter sp.; assembly: GCA_017379955.1. GTDB lineage: Bacteria > Bacteroidota > Bacteroidia > Bacteroidales > Rikenellaceae > Tidjanibacter. The sequence goes on from JAFNVE010000049.1 coordinate 178, forward strand.
AGTTTAGTGACAAGTTTTAAATTAAACTCTTTGTGTAGCAATTAAGTTTCTCGGGTTTAGGGGATACTCTCGAAGAGAGTACAAATGAAAGAGAGATATGGGACTGTCAAACTTGTTTGAACAGAACATATCTCTCTTTTGTTTGTAATAACTGCAAAGTTATTCCTAAACACGCAAACTAATAGTACAAAAGTTTTTGGTTCCGCTTTTTACAAAAAGCGGAGAAATAAAAACACATAAATCATTAAAATGGCACTTTTTTTGGAGGAAAAACAAGGTTTTACAAAAAAAATAGTTACCTTCGCGTTTGATATTGCCTTAGTAGGCACTTTGTTAACTAATAGCGGCACAATATGGATGATGGTTATTCCGGTAAAGATTGCTGCGGTATCATATCTGAATACCGTGCCGTTTGTATATGGCATCAAGCACGCGGATAATCTGTGTGCTGAGTTGTTATTGTCGCCACCGGCCTTGTGTGCAGAGGCTTTTCGCAGGGGTGATGTTGATATTGCTCTTGTTCCTATTGGCGCTCTCAAATCGCTTTCGGGTTACACTATTGTCACTGACTATTGTTTAGGCAGTGCTGGTGGTGTGCGTACTGTTACGTTGATGTCCAATTCGCCTCTGGGTGCTATTCGCAGGGTGTGGTTGGATGGTCACTCGCGTACTTCGGCTTTGTTGGTACAGATTTTGGCTGCGGAGTTGTGGGGTATCAAGCCTGAGTGGTGTGAGATGGAGGATTACTCTGTTGTGGAGGGTGCTCAGGAGGGTGATGCTTTCTTGTTGATTGGCGACAAGGTGTTTGACAACGAGGATAAGTTCAAGTATATTGTTGACCTCTCGGACGAGTGGAAACGCCTGACGAATATGCCCATGGTCTTTGCCGTGTGGATTGCTCGTGAGGGCACTGATCCGGAGGTGTTGGATGCCTTGGAGGGCGCACTCACTTTGGGTGTTGAGCGCATCTGGGAGGCTATTGTGGAGGAGGGCCACGAGGACAAACCCTTCGCTTATGAGTATCTCACTGAGAGATTAGACTTTTTGTTTGACCATCAAAAGCATAAGGCGTTAGAGCTTTTCTGGGAAAAGGGCCAGAAGTTCGTTCCACACGCCAACCCGGGTTGAAGAGCAGTTACGGAGAAGTAACTGAATCAGGAAACAGCAGTTTCTAAGTAAACCCGTAAAAATGCTTTTGACCAATGATTACAATCTACCTCAAACAGTATAACAAAATTGTTCGTAATGCCGATATCAAGCTCTTTGATGATCTCGGCTACGACGATATTCTCTGGATCGACCTCTTCTCGCCCACCATCAAGGAGCAGAAGGCTGTGGAGAACTTTATGGAGGTGTCGCTGCTCACCAAGCAGCAGGCCGAGGAGATTGAGAGTAGTTCTAAGTACTCGGAGACTGAGAACGCGATCTTCTCGAACTCTAACTTCTTCGTGGTTGGCGAGGGCAGGATGAGTGTTGAGCCTATCTCCTTTATTATTTGCGAGGGCGTGCTTATTACGGTGCGCAACGCCGAGTCGCGTACCTTTAACGAGGCCTCGAAGAGGTTGCAGATGAACGCCAGGGCATATCCAACAGGCTACCACCTGCTCATCTCTATCTTGGAGGTGCGTATCGATGCCGATGCGGACTTGGTGGAGGCTATGGCTCGCCAGATTGCCGCGCTGAGCAAGGATATCACCGTTGACGGCCAGGTGGAGAAGGAGGATATCAAGCGCATCAACCAGTTGCAGGAGAACACGATGTTGATCCGAGAGAATATCTTCGACCGCCAGCGCGTGTTGTCGGGCATCCAGCGCAGTGAGCGATTCCCGAACGATATCTACCCCCGCTTGCAGTTGATGATTAAGGACGTCAACTCGCTTATCTCGCACGCCGATTTCAGCTTCGAGCGTCTGGACTACTTGCAGGATACGGCACTTGGTCTGATTAGTATTGAGCAGAATAATGTCACTAAGATCTTTACCGTGGCCTCGCTGTTCTTTATGCCTGCGACTATGATTGCGAGCCTCTATGGTATGAACTTCAAGTTTATGCCCGAGCTGGAGTGGAAGTACGGCTACCTGTTCGCCTTAGGACTTATGGTGACAGTATCGCTGGGTACATATTGGCTCTTCAAGAGAAAGAAGTGGCTGTGAGTAGAAATGCAAAATGATACAACCGAGAGATATTCGATATATCTCTCGGTTGTTTGTCATTTTGCCCAGATACCTTTGCAAGGTAAATAACCCGTTACCTCTACTCACCCTCGCGACACCTGCCTGCTTCGCAGGCAATTGCAAGCCTGACCCACCCCCAAGCCCCCGCCTCGGCGGGGGATGTGTCCC
>JAFNVE010000050.1 GCA_017379955.1 Tidjanibacter sp.
AGTATGCCGAGTATGACAATGGGTAATATCTTGATTAACGGACTGTTATCTATGTTGACAGGCACTCTCATAGCCTAACTCTATCTACCCCAACTGCCTCTGTCGAGTGTTCTGTATCCAATAGCCTCTGCCAAGTGGGTTGGGCTGATACTCTCCTCACCTGCCAGGTCGGCAATGGTGCGTGCCACCTTGATTATGCGGTCGTAGGCACGAGCCGAGAGGTTGAGCCTCTGCATAGCTCTGCCGAGCAACGCTGTGCACTCCGCACTGAGCGGACAGAACTCCTTAATCATCGCCGAGTTCATCATCGCATTGGTGTAGACTCCCTCAATGCCCTTGAAACGCTCTCTCTGTCGCTCTCTTGCCGCCACTACTCGCTCACGGATTGTCGCACTGCTCTCTGTGGGTTGGTTGTCCGAAATCTCCTCAAAGGGTACGGGAGCAACCTCTATTTGCAAATCTATACGGTCGAGCATAGGTCCCGAAATCCTGTTCAGATAGCGGAACACCTCACCTTGAGTACATACACAGTCTTTTGTCGGGTGGTTGTAGAAACCGCAAGGGCAGGGATTCATAGCGGCTACAAGGGTGAAGTTTGCGGGATACTCTACGCTATACTTTGCCCTGCTTACCACAACCCTCTTCTCCTCCATAGGCTGTCGCAACACCTCCAAGACACTCCTGCCAAACTCTGGTAACTCATCGAGGAAGAGAATACCGTTGTGTGCTAGCGATATCTCACCTGGCTGAGGCGATGTGCCACCTCCCACCAACGACACAGGCGAGGCCATATGGTGTGGTGCTCGGAAAGGTCGTCTTTCGATAAGTCCCTGATTATCAGACTTGCCTGCTACGGAGTGTATCTTTGTGGTTTCGAGTGCCTCCTCCAACGAGAGCGGGGGCATAATGGTCGGCATCCTGCGTGCCAACATCGTCTTACCCGAGCCAGGAGCACCAATCATCAATATATTGTGTCCACCAGCCGCAGCCACCTCCATAGCCCTTCGTGCGGCACTCTGACCCTTGACATCTGCAAAGTCCTCGCCGTAGAGATTGGCCTCCTCTCCGCCGCTCTTAGGCTCTGGCTTCGCGCTCTCGGGGAGCATACCGCTGAGCAGTGCTGTGGCCTCTCGCAGTGTGCTGACACCAAAGACCTCCAACCCCTCCACAACAGCAGCCTCCGAGGCATTTGCCGCGGGGAGTATGATACCCTTGAATCCCTCCTGACGAGCCATAACAGCCATAGGCAGAGCACCTTTGATACCCTTAACCGACCCGTCGAGCGACAACTCGCCCATAATCACAAACTCTTCCAAAAGGTCGGCAGATATCTGCTCCGAGGCGGCAAGGATGGCAATTGCAATAGGCAGGTCGAGTGCCGAGCCCTCCTTTCTCAGGTCGGCAGGGGCAAGGTTAACAACCACCTTCTTCCCTGGCATCTTGTACTCCGAGTTGATAAAGGCCGAGCGGATACGCTCCTGACTCTCACGCACTGCACTATCGGGCAGACCAACCAAGAACATACCCAACCCAGGGGTGATGTTCGACTCAACATCTACCCTGACGGCATCAATGCCAACAATAGCACTCGCATTACATTTTTTATACATACACTATGTGATAAATGCTAATTGACCTCTGGAAGGTAATTTGGAAGGTAACTTATATGTAACTTACTATCTGCTAAGTCGTAAATAGTCTAAAATGGTGCAGCGGGGTCGTTGCCATACTTAGGTGCATCGCCCATATCGAAGTCGGTGTTGGGTGCCATACCCATCGAACTCTCGTAACTCTTCATACCATCAAGAGGTATGTCGTCCCAGTCGGTAAAGCGTGCCTGCTCCTTGCGGAAACGCAATCTCACATCCTCCACAGCACCGTTACGATGCTTTGCCACGATAATCTCAGCCACACCAGCTGTCGAGTTACCCTGCTCGTCCTGCAACAGACCAGCGTGCTCGGGGCGGTGGATAAATGCTACAATATCTGCATCCTGCTCGATGGCTCCCGACTCACGAAGGTCGGATAGCTGAGGTCGTTTGCTCTGGCGCGACTCCACCGAACGGTTCAACTGCGAGAGGGCAATAATGGGGATGTTCAGCTCCTTGGCAATCGCTTTGAGCGAACGCGAGATAGAGGCAACCTCCTGCTCACGGCTACCCTTTGCATCCTTGCTACCCGTCATCAGCTGCAAGTAGTCGATGATGATAAGGTCAATATCGTACTGAGCCTTCAACTTACGCGCCTTGCTACGCAACTCGGCAATCGACAGAGCGGGCGTATCGTCGATAAAGATTGGTGCCTCCGAGAGTTTGCGTGTCGACTGCTCCAAGTGTGCCCACTGCTCGGGAGTGAGTCGACCACTCTTTACATCATTTGACGATAGTTGCGACTCGGCCACCATAAGACGCATCATCAGCTGCGTGGAACTCATCTCCAACGAGAAGATTGCCACACCTCTGTTGTGCTCCACGGTTATATTTCTCGCCATCGAGAGGACAAATGCGGTCTTACCCATCGAAGGTCGTGCCGCGATGATGATAAGGTCCGAAGGCTGCCAACCCATTGTGAGGGTGTCGATGTCGGTAAATCCTGAGGGAACACCGTTCATCTTGCCACCGTGCTTGCTCGCCTCCTCGATAGCATCCATAGTCTTCTGCCAGATATCTCTCGCACGCTGTACCTCGCGGGAGATATGGCCCTCGGCAACCTTAAATATCTCACCCTCAGCGTAGTCCAGCAGGTCGCTCACGTCGGTACTCTCGTCGTAACTGCGGCGCAAAATCTCTGTCGAGGTGCTAATCAACTCGCGCTGGATATACTTCTGCGCCACAATCGAGGCGTGGTACTCCAAGTGGGCAGCCGACGACACCTTTTGGGTCAGTTGTGCCAGGAACGATGCACCACCTGCTGCTTTGAGTTGCTTTTTCTGTCGCAACTTCTCGGTCACGGTGAGCAGGTCGATAGGTTTCAACTCGGTCGAAAGTTCCTCGATAGCCTGATAGATAATCTTGTGTGGCTCCTTGTAGAACGCCTCTGCCGAGAGGAACTCGCTGACGGTGATAATACCATCCTTTTCGAGCATAAGTGCACCAAGCACCGCCTCCTCCAACTCCAATGCCTGTGGTGGGATAGTGCCTGGCATATCGACTAACTGATTGTATGCCTCGTTGTTACGCTGGTTGGGTGTAAAGGTTTTTGCCATTTTTGTATGTTTGGACTATTTGTTTCTAATTGTAAGGGTGTCAAAGGTACAAATTTAGCGTCGCTTTTTCTGCTCGCCAAAGAAATAATTTTTCTGCGCACGCTTCTCCTCCTGAT
>JAFNVE010000051.1 GCA_017379955.1 Tidjanibacter sp.
CAAAATTCAAAATTCAAAATGATACAACCGAGAGATATTCGACATATCTCTCGGTTGTTGTTTTTGAGAATTATAGGAATTATGGGATAACCATTTAGACTCTTTGTGTAACAATTGGGTTTTTCGGGTTTAGGGGATACCCTCGTAGAGGGTACAAATGAAATATAGGTAAGATTAGCCAAGCTTGCTTGAACTAATCTTACCTATATTTTGTTTGTAATTGCTGCAAGGCAATCTCTAAACCCGCAAACTAAATAGTACAAAAGTTTTTGGGGAGCCTTTTTACAAAAAGGCTCGAAATAAAAAACTTTTTACAAAAAGCGACAAAAACAAAAAGCGACGCTGAATTACACTTGTTGCATTTCGATTAGTTTGGCATATATGCCGCCCTTTGCTATCAGTTCGTCGTGGGTACCTTGTTCGGCAACGTGGCCGGCGTCGATAACCACAATCTTATTGGCATTGTGGATGGTGCTCAGGCGGTGGGCGATCACCAGCGATGTGCGGCCGCTCTGCAATTTGTCGAGTGCGGTCTGCACGAGCTGTTCGCTCTCGGTGTCGAGTGCTGATGTTGCCTCGTCGAGAATCAGAATCTCGGGGTTTTTAAGCACTGCGCGGGCGATGCTCAATCTCTGTCGCTGGCCACCCGAGAGCTTCGAGCCACGGTCGCCAATGTTGGTGTTGTATCCCTCGGGGGTGTCCACTATAAAGCCGTCGGCATTTGCCACCTTTGCGGCTGCCACCACCTCCTCGTGCGAGGCGTTGAGGTCGCCAAGCAGGATGTTATTCTCTATGGTGTCGTTGAATAGGATGGTCTCTTGCGACACCATACCAAATTTCTCGCGCAACGAGGCAAGGGTGTAATCTTTGATATTGCGACCGTCGATAAGTATCTCACCGGCAGTCACATCGTAGAAACGGGGTATGAGGTCGGAGATGGTCGATTTGCCACCACCAGAGGGGCCGACAAGTGCCACTGTTTCGCCCTTGCGGATGGTGAAGCTAACATTGCTCAGCACCTCGCGCTCCTCGTAGGCGAAACTTACGTTGCGGAACTCTATCGACTCCTTGAAGTCGGTCAGGTCAATCGCATCGGGTTTCTCGGTGATTGGGTTTTTGGAGTCGAGGAGTGCGAGTACTCGCTCACCTGCGGCGATACCCTGATTGATATTAGCAAAGGCGTCGGTGAACTGGCGGATAGGGCGTGTCACCTGCGAGAAGATACCGATGTAGGCGAGGAAGCCACTCGCGTCCAGACTGCCACCCACAACCAGCAGACCTCCTGCCACCATCAGACCTGCTGCTGCAAGTATTCCGAGGAACTCGCTCATGGGCGAGGCGAGCTGCTGACGATACATCATCTTGCGCGATACATCCGAGTAGGCCTTGTTGATACGGGCGAAGCGGTCGCCGAAGAACTCCTCGCCGCCGTAGCCCTTGACCACCTTAACACCCGCAATCGACTCGTCGAGTACGGAGGTGAGCTCACCGAACTGCTCTTGTGCGGTAAGTGCAGGCTTGCGTAACTTCTTGACAATACGACCAATGATAAGACCCACGATGGGAAGGTATATCAGAGTGAATATTGTGAGCTTCCACGAAATGGCAATCATACCAACAAAATAGCTGAGTATGAGGAAGGGCTCGCGGAAGGCTACTTGCAGGTGTTAGTGATGCAGAAACGCACTACCTGTACATCGGCCATAATGCGCGATACGATGTCGCCCTTGCGCTCGTTGGTGAAGTAGCCCACGTTGAGGCGCATCACATTGTTGTATGTCTGGTTGCGAAGACGTTGCAGGGCGCGAATCTTCATATTCTCCACTGTGCGCTGGCCCAGATAGCGGAAGGTGTTGCTCAGCAGTGCCGAGGTGGCGATGATGACGGCGAGCATTGTCAGCACATCCAGAATCTCGTAACTCTCGCCATATATCACATAGATAAGGTATCGTATTGCTCCTTCGAGCCAGGCGGTCGAGAACTCCAAGGCGGGCATCTCGCGCACGGGTGCCATTGCTGCCTCACCACCGAAGAGGGTGCTGAGGATGGGGATGATGAGCATAAAGTTCATCAGGTTGAACACCGCATAGAAGAGGGTGTAGAAGAAGTATGGGATTGCATATTTCTCCAAAGGTTTGGCAAACCCGAGGAGGCGCAAGTATGTTTTCATTGGCCTGTTTTGCTACAAATTTGCTTTATAACTAATTAATCGAGTGCAAAAGTACTCTTTTGTTGGCGATTTTCCCAAGAAAAGAGTTATTTTTGCATTTAATATGGCTATGCAATAGTGCGACTGCCATAAGAGTAGATAATTAAAAAAGGAAAAATATATGGAAAAGAGTATGAGAAAGACGGTGGTCAGTGGTATTCGCTCGACAGGCAAACTCCACTTGGGCAACTATTTTGGCGCATTGCGTAACTTTGTAAAGATGCAGCACGACCAGCAGTGCTACTTCTTCATTGCCGACTACCACTCCCTCACCACACACCCTGACCCCAAGGCTCTCCACGGCAATGTGCGTCAGATTTTGGCAGAGTACCTTGCAGCAGGTATCGACCCCGAGACGGCAACTATCTATGTGCAGAGCGATGTGCCACAGGTGGCTGAGTTGTCGCTGTTGCTCAGTATGCACGCCTATATCGGTGAGTTGGAGCGTACCGCATCGTTTAAGGATAAGGTGCGCAAGAATCCCGAAAATGTAAATGCAGGTCTGCTTACCTATCCCGTGTTGATGGCGGCAGATATCCTCTTGCATCGTGCTGATTTTGTGCCTGTTGGCAAGGATCAGGAGCAGCACTTGGAACTCACTCGTCGTTTTGCGCGTCGTTTCAACACAATCTATGGCGTTGAGTACTTCCCCGAGAGTGTGCCCTACAACTTCGGTCAGGACTTGGTGAAGATTCCCGGTCTGGATGGCTCGGGCAAGATGGGCAAGAGCGAGGGTAACGGTATCTACCTCTCCGACCCCGACAATGTTATCCGCAAGAAGGTGATGCGTGCTGTGACCGATGCAGGTCCTCAGGAGCCCAATTCGCCTATTAGCGAGCCTATCGCCAATATCTTTACCATTATGAACGCTGTCAGCGAGCAGTCGACAATCGACTATTTCAAGGAGAAATATGCTACTTGCGAGATTCGCTATGGCGACTTGAAGAAGCAGTTGGCAGAGGATTTGATTAAGACAATCACCCCTATCCGTGAGCGTATTGAGGCTATCGCGTCCGACGATGCATACCTCCACAGAGTGACCCGCGAGGGTGCTGAGCGTGCACGCGAGAGTGCCGATAAGACCCTGCGTGAGGTGCGTGAGATTATGGGTATTCACCACTTCTAAATTCTCAGTCCGACAAACAATTGACTCAATCCGAAGGCTAAACGATGATTAGGGAGGCGGTAAATAAATTCCTGACGAGGATGATGTTGCTGACAGAGCGTCTGTCGGAGCGTCAGCTTATGATGATACTTGCCGTGGTGGTAGGTATCATCGCAGGTCTTGCTACCTTCTTCTTTCAGTGGCTCTTGGGTGGCGTGGAGCATATCCTGACGAGTTGGTTTCCCGTGTCGAAGGCGGGATGGCTCTATCTGGTATACCCTGCGTTTGGTATCATTGTAGCCTCGATTTTTGTTAAGTACATCATCCAGGACGATATCTCTGAGGGCGTTACCAAGGTGCTCTATGCGATGAGTAAGCGTGGCTCTATCATCAAGCCTCACAACTGCTACTCGTCCGTCGTTGGTGGTGCTATGACCATCGGCTTTGGTGGCTCGGTGGGTCCTGAGGCACCTATCGTGCTAACAGGTGCAGCCATCGGCTCCAATATCGGCCGAATACTCAAACTCAACTACCGCAACATAACGCTGATGCTCAGTTGCGGTGTGGCGGCGGCGTTGGCGGCAATATTCAAGGCACCTATCACGGGCGTTATCTTTGTGATGGAGATTCTGATGCTCGATATCACGATGAACGCTATCGTGCCTCTGATTATCTCGGCCGTAACCTCTACAACCCTCGTATTCTTCCTCAAAGGCTTCGACCCTATCCTGGCGGTAGACGTGACGGGTACTTTTGAACTTGCGCATCTGCCTATGTATCTGCTGCTTGGCGGATTGGGTGGTCTGATGGCCAACTACTTCACCACCTTCAATGGCAAGGTGCGTGACCGCATCGCTGCACTCGGCAGACAGCGTAAAAAGTGGCTCTATGGCGGTCTTGCGCTGGGTATTCTGGTCTTCCTCTTCCCACCACTATACGGTGAAGGATATGGTGCATTCACCTCGCTGATGCACGGCGACACAGATACCCTCTTCAACAACTCGCTGCTCTACAAGTTCCGCGATATCGATTGGGTGATTATCATCTACCTCACGGCCATTATGTTCTTCAAGGTTATCGCTATGGCGGTGACAAATGCTGCCGGTGGTGTGGGTGGTACCTTTGCGCCTTCGCTATTCGTGGGTGCCTTCCTCGGTGGTACAATGGCCTTTGCCTCAAACACCTGGCTCGGTATGGATCTCCCCATCCTCAGTTTCTCGCTGGTCGGCATGGCGGGTGTGATGGCGGGTGTGATGAAAGCACCGCTCACCTCCATCTTCCTTATTGCTGAGTTATCAAACGGTTACGAACTCTTTGTGCCTCTGATGTTGGTGGCCTCCATATCGTTTGCCATCTCCTACTACATGGATCCCGACTCGATTTACACCAAGTCGCTCCGTAAGCGTAACGAGCTGCTGACACATAACAAGGACCGTTCGGTGCTCGTCTTCCTCAACCTCGAAAAGTTGATGGAGACCGACTTTACACCTATCAGCGAGAATACCACACTGCGCGAGTTGCTCGACCATATAGCGCACAAGCGCCGTAACATATTCCCCGTACTTGACGACAATGGGGTGCTCAAAGGCGTTGTTCAGCTCGACGACCTGCGTGCGCATATGTTCCGCCCTGAGAAGCACGGCAACACCGCCGACCAATATATGATACCTCCCCCCGATGTAATTCAGCGCAAGGAGTCTATCACAGGTGTGCTCGACAAATTTGAGTCGTCGCAGGCGTGGATGTTGCCCGTGGTGGACAAGGACTACCACTACTTGGGCTTTATCTCCAAGTCGCGAATCCTTGCCGCATATCGTGAGCAGCTCATAGAGTTATCCCAAGAGTAAATTTTTATACATTTCTTCCCCTACACAACGGTTGCTTAGGGGGTTAAGTGAAGCTGTATGTCTAAAAGAGTCGCCTTTATAATCCCCGTCTACAACAGACCTCAAGAGGTGCGCGAACTTCTCGCCTCGATGGTGGCATGTGGCTCACAATCAGATGATTGGGAGGTGGTGATTGTCGAAGATGGCTCGTCGGAGAGCTCCGCAGATGTAGTGGCCGAATATTCAGCCCTGCTCCCCATCATATATGTCACACAACCCAACGGTGGCCCCTCCTCGGCGCGTAACTTTGGTGCACGACAGACAACTGCCAATCTATTGGTATTCCTCGACTCCGACACCACGCTCTCGCCCACATATCTCGACACAGTGCTTGCCACCGACACTCCCTTCTGGGGTGGGGCAGACCGTGCATCGGCCGACTTCTCGGTGATGCAGCGTGCCGTGAGCTACGCCATGACCTCGCCACTGACAACGGGCGGCATACGCGGAGGAGGTGAGAAGATGGACAAATTCTACCCGCGCAGTTTTAACATGGGCATCGCCCGCACCATATTCGAGGCCGTGGGTGGCTTCGACGAGAGTATGCGCTACGGTGAGGATGTCGACCTCAGCTACCGCATAACGCGCGCCGGCACGCAAGCGGTATTGCTCCGCGGAGCAGAGGTGTGTCACAAGCGACGCACAAACATATGCGGATTCTTCCGACAGGTGGCACACTCCGGCGAAGCACGCATAACACTCACACGCCGTCACCCCGGAACACTCAAAATAGTACACCTCCTCCCCGCAGCATTCACCCTCGGCTCGCTATTATGCCTGTTGCTGGCGGCCCTCTGGTGCTGGTGGTGGCTACTGCCCATAGCCATAGTAGCCCTCGCATGGCTGCTCGACGCACTGCTGCGCGAGAAGTCACTCCCCGTAGCCCTGATGGCCATCCCCGCCTGCTTTACACAACTCTACGGCTACGGATTTGGGTTCCTGAAAGGATTGTTTTGTCGCTTTTTGTAAAAAGCATTTTTGATTTGTCGCTTTTTGTAAAAAGCTCCGCAAAAACTTTTGTGCTATTTAGTTTGCGGGCTTAGGAATAACTTTGCAGTTATTACAACGACAAATAGAGCAGTGATTAGTTCAAGCAAG
>JAFNVE010000052.1 GCA_017379955.1 Tidjanibacter sp.
ACAATCCTTAAACTCCTTAAATTCCCATAATTCCCATAACTCCCTTCAACTCCTATCCGCCCTATTAGGCCTATTAGCCCTATCAAAAAAAACTGAGAGTGGCTCGATGCCACTCTCAGTTTTAATATAAACCCACTCACTTCAAGAAGTCACTATGGCTTAGGAAATTTTGGGCTTCGCGAAGGGAGGCAAAGCGCAGTTTACTAAGCGTAAATGAGCATTTGACTCACAAGGGAAGTGCAAAATTTACAAGCCAGATGGCTTCGTGAGCACCCGCAACAAATTAGATGGCTTTTAATACCTCTTCGGCGCGCGCAATCGCCTTATCAATACGATCGCACACATTTTCGTGGCCTACCATATCGCAGGTACCGGCCTTCTCGAGGGTTGCGCGTACCTCCTCACCTACACCCGAGAGGATTACCACACGGCCCTCCTTTTGAGTGGAGCGAATAAAGATCTCCAAGTTGTGGATACCGGTTGAGTCGATGAACGACACCTTACGCATACGCACGATACGAATCTTCGACGAGCCACCTACACGGCGCATAGCCTCATCGAACTTATTAGCAATACCGAAGAAGAAGGGGCCTTCAATCTCATATACCTCAACACCCTTGGGAATCGAAATCTCCTGGTCGTGACGCTCGCCATCGTGGTGTACCTCCAACTGGTCGCGCACAACATTGATAGAGGTGCTCTCCATAACTCGGCGCATAAAGAGGATGATAGCGAGTACCAAACCAACCTCAATAGCGATAGTAAGGTCGAATACGACGGTCAGAATCATAGTTACCAACAGCACCACTACATCCGACTTGGGGTTGTGCATCAGCGAGCGCACCGAACGCCACTCACTCATATTATACGACACCACAACCAACACACCTGCAAGGCAAGCCATAGGGATATGCTTGGTCAGAGGCGAGAGGAAGAGGAGGATGAGGAGCAACACGATAGCGTGAATCACACCCGCAAGAGGAGTACGGCCACCATTGTTGATATTGGTCATCGTACGAGCGATAGCACCTGTAACGGGGATACCGCCAAAGAGGGGCACCACCATATTTGCTGCACCCTGAGCAATAAGCTCGGTGTTGGAGTTGTGGCGATCGCCCGTCACACCATCGGCAACGGTTGCCGAGAGCAACGACTCAATAGAGCCGAGCAGAGCAATGGTGATAGCCGAGGGAAGCAACTCGTTGATAGTCGCCATATTGAACTTGATAGGTGCGGGCTTGGGGAGCGATGCGTTAATCACAAAACGGTCGCCGATAGTCTCGATTGCATCCACATTAGCATAGCGACGCAAAAGATAAGCAGCAACAGTCATCACCACGATAGCCACCAACGAGCCGGGGATGCGCTTCGAGATTTTGGGTGTAAAGGCGATAATCAGAATACTAAGCACACCAACACCCAATGCCCAAAGATTGGTCTGGTCGAAGTTCTGGAAATAGACACCCCACTTCGACACAAAGTCGGCAGGAAGGTCGCTGATACCCAGACCAAAGAGGTCGTTAATCTGAGTGGTGAAGATTGTCAGCGCAATACCGCTGGTGAAGCCCACCACAATAGGATAGGGAATAAACTTAATCACCGTGCCGAGTTTCAGCAGACCCATAACGAGCATAATAATACCCGCCAGGAAGGTTGCAATAGCAAGTCCCTCGATGCCAAACTTGGCGATGATGCCATAGACAATAACAATAAATGCACCCGTAGGGCCACCAATCTGCACACTCGAACCACCAAAGAGCGATACAATCAGACCACCGACAATAGCGGTAATCAGACCCTTTTCAGGACTTACGCCCGAGGCAATACCAAATGCAATAGCCAACGGAAGTGCAACAATACCCACAATCAGACCTGCCATCAGATCGGAAGTGAGTGTCGCGCGCGAATAGTTGCGCAGAGCCGAAAACAACTTCGGCTGGAAATCGATACTCTTACTCAATTTCATACTTCAAAACCTAATAACCTAATTTTCGGGCGCAAAGATACACCTTTTCGGGTAGTTTGGTTCACTTTTAGGATATTATTTTCACCGAAGCTGAGTTAAAAACGCTCATTGTCAAGGTTTGTGCCCATTAAATCCATCGGAACAAGTTGGTATTCTGAGCCAAAGTAGTCGAGCAAAGCGGTTATCGAGCCACTACCCATAGGGAGCAGGTGGTCTGCAAATGAGGCTCTTGGCTGTGTGCGCACCCCGATAGTACGACCCTCGTTGTCGGTCAGATAGCGAGTTGTAGGCTCCTCCGTCTCACACCACCTCTTGCCAAGTTCATCCTCCACGAACTGCACACCAACGATACGGACAAGACACCCAATATATCGCGGGGATATCTCTTTGAGCGACAAACTATGCACCTCAGGCAGAACTCCAGAATGCTGCTCAAATATCAAGCGCGAGTAGAAATCTTCTTCGGAAAGATAACTCAACTCATCATCACCCGCAGGCTGACCGCCAATCCGCACAGCACCACCCACACCACCAAGCGTGAGGCCTCCACAACGAAGTGTAACAGAGTCGCCTGGAAATAGTTGCGTAAAGATATCTTCGCTATCGACCAATACTCCGATACCACCCGTAGCATCTTCAACGACCACCATACGCACCACATTGCCACCTCGGTCGCTACTCACCACCGCACCTCTTATCCACAACTCCTCTTCAAGAGTGCGCGGAGCATATTGATACATTGTGCGCAGATGAGCAATCGAGATATAGCCATCATCCACATCGAGCGAGTCGGCAAACTCCTCTGCCGATTTATCGACCGAGCAGCCAGCCACAAGCAGGCAGAGAAACAGATATATGCTAATATGGCGCATAGTCCAGACTATCACGGAGTTTCAACGAATAATCGCTCTTGGGCGTACCGCTTGCTCCACGCATCAGTACACCTGTCAGGGAGAGTGGCTCGGTGGGGATAGGATTGGGGGCAAAGTCGGCATAGACACTCGTAACCACAGCCAAAGAGTCACCCAGTGGCGTATGGAAGTAGCGCACACTTTGTGAGGAGTAGGGATTCTCCTCGGGGCTATCTGCCCAAGTAATTCCCGCAAGAGTATCGGGCAAGAGGGTGAGATTATCAAATCGCACAAGCCTGCCACACAGTTTATCATCAAGGTCACCATTGCTCACCACACTCGGCTCAACAGACTCAACATCGGCCAAACGGAAGATATGTTTATCCGCCTCGCTTCGTAGTGCAAACCCTTCAACACGGGTGGCATTCCACGCCTCTACCCTACTGCCAAGCGTAGCCACTCCCTGCTCACGCATCACAACCAACCCCTCGCAATCGACAACCACACGCTGACCTATGCGGAAAAGGTTGTGGAGGTCATAGAGGTTGAGTTTTATAGCGAGGGCAGCTGTTCCGTCATCAATAATAATTGTACGATAGAAGTTGCCCGAGCGGTCGTTCGCAATCACCCTACCCTCAACAACTATCGGGTCGGTGATAAAATATGGAGTATAACCACACACCTCTGCCACCGCACGCAACTCCTCATTGACGGCCGGTGGCACTACATTGGGCTGATAGCGCACATCGGAGAAGTCATTATAACCACACCCCACCGCAAAGAGCAAAACCAGAATATAGAGTAGTCGTTTGGCCATAGCAATCAGAATTTATAGGTTAGGGTTGCCGACAGGGTGCGAGGTGAAACATACAACACCTTCTCGGCATGTGGGGTTACGGTGGTGGCGAGTGCCGTTCCCTGTTTATGCAGTCGCGATGGCTCATAACCACCATAAAGAGTATTGGTGTTATTCAACAAGTTATTGATACTCAGAGTAGCAGACAATGGTACATCGCCAATCTCGAAAGGCATATAGAGGAAGAGATTTAGTTGTGAGCCTGCACCGAGTGAGCGTTGCTCAATCATCGCTCGGCGAGCCTCGGGAGTAGCGGCAGCAGCAATGGCACGCTCACTACGGCGAAGCGGCGAAAGCTCCATATATCGGCCACCCGCCCAATACCACTCCAAGTTTGCACGCAGACTCCACGGCAGAGAGTACGATAGCGAAGTGGCAATACTATATTGGGGCGAAGAGGTTGGTTTATAACCTTTTAGGAGTATGCGTTCTTCTGTCAGCAGCGGCTCTCCATCAACATTTCTGCGCAACTCGGCAAGCGGGTTATTCATATAGGAGTAGTTGCCAACAGCACCCGCAACGGTAAAGTCCAGGCGCGATGAGATAGTCAGCGAGAGTGCTGCCTCAATACCCATACGACGACTACGAATATCGCGCATCACCATATCGAGATAGAGCGAGGAGAGGTCGTCGTAATAGTGCGTAACACTCTGTGATTCAGTAAGTGTATTGTAGTATGCAGCCAAATCAAAGCGCACCACACTGCTACGCCAAGAGTAGTCTGCCGACAGACCAAAGCGACGCCCAAGAGCAGCATCCGAAATCAAATCGTTGGAGTAGCGGGCATCGTAAAACAGCCCCTCTGCACCAATCGGCTCACCCGCATAGTTGAGCGATAGTCGGAGTGTAGATTGTGGCGAGAGGGAGTAATCGGCCTCACCCGTAAAACTCCAAGCAGTGTATCCCGTACGAGCCGACTCACCAAACGAACGCCCCACAAAGGTAGCCTTCTCATAGTGGCCATCACGCCACATAGACCCAAAAAATAGTTCGCCACTCACCGAGGCCGACAAACGGAGATAGGAGTAGAAGAGTCCACCGCGCACCATAGCCGAGCGAGAGTGGAGAGAGTAGTTATAGCCGTAGGTATCGCCCTCGCGCACCTTGCGGTTAGGGTTGCGCAGGTCGTTTTCTGTGCGGTTGCCGTATGCGGTATCGTCAATAAGGAAACCATCGCGGTTATCAGTCCACGAAGCACCGAGCAAATCCTCCACTTGTTTAAAGTAGCGGCTGCTCTCACTTCGCAACTCACCACGCACATTAAAACTAACACGAGAGTTAACAACCTTCTCGCCATCCACACCGACAACAAAGGCCCTTGGTCGCTCCACTGCCCGCTCAACCAAATAGACCGCACTGCCATCCGGCGAGAGCATATTCTGAAACCAAAACTCATCCCAGCCAATCTGGGTATAGCGTGGATTGGCACTGCGCCACAACTCCTCGGCAGCGGCAATATCGGTTGGATTATGCTGATAACTTGGAAGATAGGTATAGTAATCGGGTGTGGGATTCATCGCATTAATCCACTGCAATCCGCTCCTGCTTCGCTCACCACCCATAGCAAGTGCCGACAAACGCCAATTGACATCCCACCCACTCCAACGATAGGTGGCAAAGAGAGTGGGAGTAGCACTTCGTTGCATACGAGAAGAGCGTTGACGGCCATCAAACACACCCCAATATGGGTTATACAGTTTATTGCCTGTGAGCGAAAAGACCTCCTCGGTACTCCAACCGCGACTACTCTGCTCGCCCGTAGAGCCAAGCAGAGAGATTGTAAGTTCGCCACCACCCACAGCACTGAAACTACGGCCAAAAGAGAGCAATCCGCCAAGGCTGTTGCCGAAATATCCATCAACATTTCCATCCCTACCCGTTCGACCATCCAACGTGAGCGAGTAACGCCACTCGCCCACTCCACCGGCTGAGATAAGGCGCAGAGTTGTGCGATAGCGTCTTTCGCCATAGCCAACCCTCACCGAAGTCTCTTGCGAACGAGCCAAAGGGGAGAGTGTGTATCTCTGTTTTTGTAATACGCGGCCGAAATAGTCACGACTTACCGCCACGCGCGAAAGGTTAGAGAGAAATATATAATCCCTGCGTCCGCCAAGCAGACGAGGGAGTTCGACATCGTCAATATACCATCGCTCCTCTCCATCATCCGCACCGCGCTGCGAGTAACTGACAAATCCAAAACCGAACTTTGCCAAGTCATCATACAACGACAGTCCACCAGCCAACGGGCGGTAGAAGAGGATAGTATCCGACTCTATTTCGCGATAGAACTCTTCACGCGGATTTTCGCGAAGAAATAGTGTACTCATCTCCTGCCCGCGAAGTAGGGGCATCGAAACGAGCAATAGTAAAAGTGTAATATATAGGCTCTTACACCTCATAAAGCCCACACTTTCTATTTCCACTCAGCGGGAATAGGGCAGATAGGAATAGGCTCCATTTTATGGCGATTAGCGCGATTGCGACGAAGGAAAATATCAAATACCTCGCGCTCTCGACCCTCAAATTGCTCGGCAGTCGCACCCCTCTCCCACGCTGCCATAGCACGCTCCAACTCGGGGTATGATGCACCAATCTGGTCTTCATCCGAGCGGTCGTCACCAAAGAGTCCATCGGTAGGCTTAGCCGAGAGTATCGACTCACACACACCAAGGTGTGCCGAGAGGGCGAAAACTTCGCTCTTGGTCAGGTCGGCAATCGGGCTGATATCTACACCGCCATCGCCATATTTGGTATAAAAACCAACTCCGAAATCCTCAATCTTATTACCCGTACCGACTACCAGCAGTCCCGAAAGGCCGGCATAGTAGTAGAGTGCCGTCATACGCAAACGCGAGCGGGTATTTGCCTCTGTAAGTTGTTGTTTAGCAATATCTTCTGTCTTTGGCAGTGCCGAAAGAAAAGCCTCGTATGGCTCTGTAAGGTCAGCCACTGCACTCTCCACATTGGCAAACTTACCCTTCAACCAAGCGATATGCTCATCGCCACGCGACACCTGAGCTGCTGCCTGATGTATCGGAAGCGATACACATACCACCTTTCGACCCGTCATAGCGGCAAGAGTCGAGCATAAAGCAGAGTCTACTCCTCCCGATATGCCAACTACAAAACCCTGCACGCCACAACTCTGGGCATAGTCATCAAGCCAACCAACAATTCTCTCTACAATCTTCTGGCACTCCATATTTAAGTTATTTGGTTTGTTAGAAATTCACCTTAACGCCCGCCTTGACATTTACTCCGGGCAGTGGATAGTATGCAAAGTCGTAAATCTTCTGTCCAAGCAAGTTAGCACCACTGAGATATACCGCAAACTTCTGTTTTGGACGATACTCCACATTGAGATAGAGATCCGTTGCCGAGGGAAGCATTATGTTTACATAGTTATCCTCCATAGGGGCAACGATAGGACCATCTGCTCCACTATCCGAATTGGCTCTCACTCCGCCAACATTGACAACCGACTGAGCCTCGCCAAGCAGACGCACACCCAGAGCAACGTTCCACTTGTTCTTGTATTGGTATTGCAAAGCCACATCGCCCTCCACTTTGCGTACACCTACGCCAGCGTACAGAGCCGCAAGCGACTCACTCTCAGACTCTTTCGGGATAGTATTATTGACCTTCACACCTCCACGAAGAGCCCACGAAGAGCCAAGATGTACCGAGAGGTTTGCGCCGTAGTACGCCACATTAAGAGGTCGGGCAATGGCCTTAAAACGGCTCGAAGAGTCCACCGCCACAAAGTAATTATACAGGCGATAGATATCGTAACCTCCAAATATATCGTAATTTACTGCGCCAAGAATATCACCATTTGCACCAATACGACCACCCAATCGAGCACCATTATTCACCCAACTGCCACCGGCAACATAGGGGTTCAGCAACCTCTGTGCACGATAACTACCATCTGACAGGTCGCCATCGACTTTAAGGTAGGGAATAAAACCATAAAAGCGTTTATAGGCGATATCTACCATTGGCAGAATATATTTCTTATCTCCCTCGGCCGAACTGTTATAGATAAAATCCACGCCAAAGCGCATCATAAAGTTACTCTCGGTAACAAACTCGTATGAAGGCGACATCATCAGTCTGAAATCATCGTATCCTGCAAGTTCTTTTAGCCCCTTGCGACTCTCAGCACGCACCTCCAAACCTACCGTATGGCCCTCGCCACTATAACCAACACGACCCCACACAGAGTAGTCGCGTTGAGCATATTTTCTCGTATCTACATCGGTGGCAGTAAAGAGATTAAACGAGCCACCAAAGCGATAGTTAACACCCACTAAGTCCTTGAAATCGTTGCCAATAGAAAGGGAGAGCCCCATATCATTATATCGCACACGACCGCCCCAATTCATCTCCTCATCCAGAGCCGACATACCACCATAGGGGGTGAAAAGGTCGAGCGAATAATATGCATCAGCCTGTAAGTCAACTCTTTCACTCAGTTTAGAGTCAAGCCACACACCGGCACTATTTTCAAGGCTCAGCGCATCGGCACGCACACCCATATCGTTCTTAATCTTATCCTCAAAGCCCTCGTGGTTGAGATAAAAGCCGAGGGTTGTCGAGCGACTGCGCAGAGGGGTTAGATAGATATCGGCCTCCGACGAGAGTGGGTAGCCACCACCAATTCGCAGATAACCCAGACCTGGGTTACGCCAGCGTGCAGCACTCAACTGTGCGTGGTCGAGTTTACCTACCGAGAAGGGGGTACTCCAAGGGGTAGGAGTAATCTGATAGCGCGACTCAGGGCGCAGTGCTACGGTATCGACAGCCGTGGGAGCAATCGACAACTTCTGAGCACGCTCCACCGTCGGGGTATATTCGCGAGTAACCTCAATCATTTTGGAGTAGTCCGTTTGTGCGGAGAGCGACACCACCCCACACAACAACAAACCGAGTGTAAAAACAACTCTCTTCATATCTCTATTCTTCTTTATTTCAACTTCTTAATACGCTCTTTGGCATCATCAACAATACCATCGCCACTACCACCATAGCCGTCAACGATACTCTGATAGGTAACACGAGCCTGGAACGAATCACCCATTGAGGCATAGATATCACCCAGAGTAAGGAAAGCCTTACCCAACCAATAACTGTGGGGTGTGTTTTTGTCTGCAAAGGCATATACCGCATCCTC
>JAFNVE010000053.1 GCA_017379955.1 Tidjanibacter sp.
ACAGGTGGTGCTTGGGAGCCCCGTCCCGACCGTGTAGGTGAGGTTGTTACCACCGAGGAGGGCAAGATTGAACTCAAAATTTCGGAGCCTGGCAACTACCGTCTTTATGTATATGTACTTGACGGTACAGGCTACGCTTCGACTGCTAATGCGCCTTTCCAGGTGCAGTAGTCTGGGCTTAGGTGTTATAA
Source organism: Tidjanibacter sp. (assembly GCA_017379955.1). Taxonomy (GTDB): domain Bacteria; phylum Bacteroidota; class Bacteroidia; order Bacteroidales; family Rikenellaceae; genus Tidjanibacter. The sequence continues at coordinate 192 of JAFNVE010000053.1, forward strand.
CCTTCGGGTTATTATTATCCCCCACTTTCAGTAGTACCTAATCGATAAACTGTATAAAAAATGAAAAAAATTCTTTTGACAATTGCTTGCTTGGCTATGAGTGTTGCTACGCTCGTTGCTGCCAAGCCCTCGAAGAGTGAGTCGGTCTACAAGAGTCGCCCCAACGACCCTGAGGCCATCTACTTCACTCCCGAGAACTATCCTATCACTGCCGATGGCAAGACCGATGTCAGCGACGCCTTGCAGCAGGCTGTAAACGATGTTAAGAGCCGCTACAACTTCGGTGTTCTCTTCGTACCCGAGGGTACCTACAAAATCAGCAAGACAATCTATATGCCGCCCGCAGTGCGTCTGATTGGCTATGGTGAGAATCGCCCCACTTTTGTACTCGCTAAAAACTCGCCCGGTTTCCAGGAGGAGGTAGCAGGCGATAAGGGTCGCTCGAAGTATATGTTCTGGTTCACCGGTAATATGGTTACCGAGGGTCAGACTCCTCGTGATGCAAGCGCAGGTACTTTTTATAGTGCAATGTCCAATGTGGATGTAAAGATTGAGGATGGTAACCCCTGGGCTATCGCATTCCGTACCCACTTCGCGCAGCACAGCTTCATCTCGAACGTGGATATCCACATCGGCTCGGCTCGTGCGGGTCTTTTCGATGTTGGTAACGCAATGGAAAATGTGCGCTTCTTCGGTGGCCAGTATGGTATCTACACCACCAAGACCTCGCCCGGTTGGCAGATGATGGTGGTTAACACCTACTTCGAGGGTCAGAGCAAGGCCGCTATCTTCTCGCAGGAGGGTGGTATGGCGATCATCAACCTCACCGCTAAAAATGTTCCTACCGTAGTTGAGATTCAGGAGAACTACTCCGATAAACTCTATATGGAGGAGTGTACCTTTGAAAATGTGTCGGGTCCCGCTATTATCGTTAGCAACGAGACCAACTCGACCAACCAGATTTCGCTCTTCAACGTGGTATGTAACAAGGTTCCCACCTTGTCGCTCTATCGTCGCAGCGGTACCGTTATCAATGGCGCAGAGTCGAAGATTTATCGCGTAAACGAGTTCACTCACGGTTTGCAGATGGAGAGTCTGGAGGCTGACTCGGAGGTTAAGACTGTTGTTGACTTGGAGCCTTTGCAGAAGATGCCCGCACCCTTCAAGAATTATATCCCCCGTCTGCCTGAGGTTAGCGAGTGGGTTAACATCAAGGATTTGGGTGCAAAGGGTGACGGTGTGACCGATGATACCGCTGTTATCCAGAAGGCTGTAAAGGAGCACAAGACTATCTATTTCCCCGCAGGTTGGTATGTAATCTCCGAGACTATCAAGATGGAGGAGGGTACTACTATGATTGGTCTGAGCCCTATCGCTACTCAGCTTGTACTGCTCGAAAGCACTCCCGCATTTAGCGGTTTTGGTGCTCCTAAGGCTATGTTGGAGAGTTCGACCGGCCGTAACGTATTTACAGGTATTGGTCTGAACACCAACGCATATAACTACCGCGCAGTGGCTTGTAAGTGGGTTGCTAATGCTGATTCGTATATGAACGATGTTAAGTTTATTGGTGGCCACGGTACTATGGGTCGCACAGGCTCGGCTCGCGAGTCGCAACTCAACCTTCGCACCAGCGCAGGTCCTGCTCGTGGTGGTTGGGACAACGCTTGGGACAACCAGTATTGGAGCCTTTGGGTGACCGATAACGGTGGTGGTACCTTTATGAATATCTGGACTGCTAACACCTTCGCAAGCAGTGGCCTCTATGTTCAGAATACCTCGACCCCCAGCCGCATCTTTGCTATGTCGCTCGAGCACCACGTTCGCTACGAGGGTCGCTTCAAAAATGTGAAGAATTGGAAGATGTACTGTATGCAGACCGAGGAGGAGAGCGTGGAGAGTATCGCTTGCCAGCCCTTCGAGTTCGACAACTGCGAGGATATCCTGATGGCTAATACCTATATGTTCCGTGTGATTCGCATTGAGACCCCCTGGCCTCAGAGCATCACCACTTACAACTGTAAGAACCTGGTATTCTACAACTTGCACAACTACGCACAGACTCAGTACACCGCTACCATTCCTCTCTACGATGTAAATACCGGTCGTGAGATTCGTGATTGGGAGATGAATAAGGCTGTTATCACCGGCGAGGAGAGCACCGCACACGCACTCACCTGCACAGGTGGCTATCAGGGCGTCCAGCGCATCGTTTCGGGTTATGAGTTCTTGCAGGGTGCTGTTGCGGACAGCAAGGGCAATGTCTACTTCTGCGACTTCCACCAGCGTAGAGTCTACAAGTGGGATGCAGAGACCGAGTTGGTTGAGGTAGTAAACGACTTCCAGTGGAAGCCCCTCTCGCTCGCAGTAGATACCGACGACAACCTCCTGGTAATCTTCAAGTACACTCCCCAGCCCGGCTATATGGTTAATGGCGAGCAGGAGCGTGCAGAGCGTTATCCCGACACTTCGGGTACCTCGATTGCTTCCTATCTTTCGGGCTTCGTGATGCGAGTTTACTCGATTGACCCCGAGAATCCTGAGGCAACCATCAAGGAGTGCCCCGCAGTTCCTATGGGTAGCATCAAGAACGTGGCTAAGGCTTACTATCCCGCAAACCGTTGGCGTGACTTCCACGATTTCAACACCGTATCGGTACGCGTACCTGAGAAGTGCTTCGTGGCTCCCGATGGAAAGACCATCATCCCCAACTGCTACGACTTCATCCGCTCGGCGTCGGCTCTGCCCGCTACCCCCGGTAAGACCTTCTACCTCAATGATGAGTACGATCGTCGCGTCGTTAAGTACGATGTAGACAACGAGGGCAAGCTTTCGAACCTGGAGTACTTCGTAGAGAAGGGCGACTTTGGCAACACCGTAGGCCCCGATGGTAATATCTACGTTACCGATGGTCACCTGATGATTTTCTCGCCCGAGAGAGAGCATCTGCGCACCATCAAGTTGCCCGAGCCCGCTACATCGCTCGTATTTGGCGGTAAGGATGGCAAGGAGTTGTTTATGACTTCGCACACCGGCCTCTATCGCATTTCGCTCGACTAAAACAACAAATGTTCTCCCCTGCCTCTTGTATGAGAGGGGCAGGGGAGGGCGTTTCTATTAACCCTAAAATATAAATTTACAATGAGAAGATTTCTATCTTTGGCCCTGATGGCTACCTTGATGCTCTCGCTGACCAGCTGCGAGAAGAAGTTTAAGGTGACCTTCAATCCCAAACACGAGGTTTCGGGTCAGAAGTTTGCAGTTCGCGACATCAATCCCGAGTTGCCCGACAATTGGGACGACTACAACTTTGTAGTGCTCGAATTTAAGGTATCCACCGCACAGCGTTTCCACATCGGTTTCACTACCGATTGGGGTTACAGCGAGTTGCGCGTTATGAGTTATGTTCCCGGTCAGTGGAATAAACTCGCTATTCCTTTGAAGTTCTACACCCAGCTTCCTGGTGCGAATATCGACCTGGCAGCGACCTTCAACCAGCCCCGTCACACCGGTTGGATTAACCTCGGCGGTGAGCGTGGTCCTATGCACGGCGTAGACTCGATTGGTATCCGTATGCGCGCCCCCATCGGCAAGCAGACTTTCGAGATTCGCAACATTACCCTCTCGGTTGAGGATCCCGGTGATGAGTATCTGGGCGAGATTCCCGCTGTGGATGAGTTCGGTCAGAGCAACCTCGTTGACTATCCTGAGAAGGCTCGTTCGTTGGAGGATTTGCAGGCTGATTGGGCTGCTGAGGATGCAGAGCCTATCAATGCAGAGCAGTTTAACTACTCGAAATATGGTGGCTACAAGCAGAAACAGGTGGCTGCAACAGGCTTCTTCCGCACCGAGAAGATTGATGGCAAGTGGTGGTTTGTTGACCCCGAGGGCTATCTCTTCCTCTCTGTGGGTGTTGACTGTATCGGCTCGGAGCCTGGTGGCGTGTTGAAGAACTACGACAAGCGACCCAATATGTTTGCTACCGTACCTCCCGAAGATGTATTCCCCGGTGATGTTTCGCGCCGCTCGTTCGGACTGTGGAACCTCTATCGTCGCTATGGCGAGAACTACCGCGAGGATGCTGTGGAGAATGTATTCCGTCGTATGGAGAAGTGGGGTGTTAACACCATCGGTAACTGGTCGAGTGGCGATGTTATGAATGCCAATCGCAAGGCCTATATGCTCTCGATGCGTACCGCAGGTGTACAGCGCGACCTGATGGGTCTGGCTGATGTTTATAGCGACACCTTCTATGCCGACCTCGACCGCGCTATGGCTCAGTCGGTAGGCCGCAACAAGGAGAACCCCTGGATTATCGGCTACTTCGTGGGTAATGAGCCCGCTTGGATTGGCGAGGAGCCTCGTCTGTGCCAGATTATCCTCGATGGTCCCGAGCGTCCTATCAAGGCTGCTTTGGAGAAATATATCGCTAAGAACGGCGATAGCGACGAGAGTCGCCGCCTCTTCGTATACGAGACCTTCGAGACCTTTGTTCACGCTGTTGAGGCTGCTCAGAAGAAGCACGACCCCAACCACCTGAATCTCGGCTACCGTTTCGGTAACCTCAAAGTGGTAGATCCTCGTATCCTGAAAATCTGTGCTGAGGCATTCGACGTGCTGAGTATCAACTGCTACGAGTTGAAGCCCGACCACGAGATGCTCGATGTTGCACTTAATGTTGCTAACCTCCCCGTGATTATCGGTGAGTACCACTTCGGTACTGTTGACCGTGGTCTTGCTCAGTCGCTCTGGCAGGTTGACTCGCAGGAGGAGCGTGGTGTGGCTTACCGCTACTATACCGAGCAGGGCTATTCGCATCCCGCACTTATCGGTACCGCATACTTCAAGTGGTCAGACCAGGATATCTCGGGTCGTAACAACGATGGCGAGAACTATGCTTGCGGTCTGCTCGACGTTACTGACCGCCCCTACAAGGAGCAGGTAGATGCTATGGTTGAGACTGCTAAGGTGCTCTACGAGGTACACGCAGGTATGCGCGAGCCTTATGCACAGCAGCCCAAGCGTGCTCGTGGTCACGAGGCTATTCCTGACCTCTGGAACGAGTAAAACAGCCATCTGATTGGTAAATTTGGCGTTAAGCATCTCTTAGTTGCTTCGCCTGTGCACATAGCCTGCAATTTGATGTTGCAGGCTACTTTTTTGTGTTTTTAGGCCTTGTGGCCCTTTAATAACAAACAGCCGAGCAGAACTATCTGCTCGGCTGTTTTCTGTTAAAAAACCTATCTTATTTCCACAAATTGGGAAGCAGGCGGTAGTAAAGGAGGTGACGCCAGGTCATAAAGTCGTGTGCCGAGAAACCACCAATATAGTAATCGTGGTCGATACCCATCTCCTCCAACTGCTTGTGCAGCAGGGTGTGACGTGCGTTGTCGTTGGTCTCGTAGACACCTGCACCAACCAATACATAATCAAATTTAGCCTTCTTCAACGCCTTCTTGTCGCGACCCATAGCGATATCGTCGGTGCCGAAAGCCTTCTCGTCAGCCTCGGTCAGAGCAGCACTCAAAATGCCGAGCGAGCCAAAGACCTTAGGATTACGGAAACCGATATACTGAGTGTGGCGACCACCCATCGACAGACCTGCCAATGCACGGCCGTCGCGCTTCTTGATGGTGCTGTAATTAGCATCTACCCAGGGGATTACAACCTCCAAGTACTCGCGCTCCATCATCTTGAACGACAACTCGCTGTGCTTAGGATTGTTGCGGTGTACGATCTGGTTGTTAACCATTGCCACGATGGTAGGCTCAATCTTACCCTCAGCAATCATATTGTCCATAATCCAGTTCACCTGACCATACTTATACCACGAGTCAACAGCCTCGCCCGAGCCACCCATCAGGTAGAGAACGGGGTATTTCTTCTTGGGGTTGTACTGGGGAGGAGTATAGACTACAATCGAGCGAAGACCCTCACTAACAGGCGAATAGTAGTAGTTGGTAGTCACTGCGCCGTGAGGAATCTCGGGATTGGGATCGTAGTATGCGGGCTTGTCGTTATGCACATAGAGCATGCTCGATGCGGGCATAGTGCCGTGGTTGTGCAGGGTGTTCGAGGGGTCGATAACGCTAAGACCGTCGATGTTGAAGGTATAGGTATAGACATCGGGAGTGAACGGGCCGGCAGTTACGCTCCATACGCCCTTCTCATCCTTAGTCATCACAGCGTTGCGCTGCTCCATACCACCGGTAAACATCGAGCCACTGACAACAACGCGCTGTGCGTTAGGAGCATAGAGGCGGAAGGTTACGGTGTGATCATCGTGTACCTCAGGGGAGATTACGCGTGCACCCATAGGGGTCAGACCCTCGGTGTTTGCTTGGGGGTTGTGAGTCTCATTTACCCACGACTGCTGTGCGGAGAGCGACATGGTCGCCATCAGTGCTACGGCAGCAATGATAAAACGTTTCATAGTAGTTGGTTTTAAGATTAAGGTTTATAATGTTAATTATCAGTTTTTCTCCTTCTTTTCGGTTTCCGGTTTCTCGGCAGGCTTCTTCTCCTCGGCAGGAGCGGCACCGATACCCTTCTTATTATAGGTGTTCATCGTGCGATTGACACCCTCGGTGGTGAACATACGGATAAGGTTTATCAACTCCTCAGCCACAGGAACGAGTGCTTCGCGCTCCTCGGTGGTGAAGCGGCTCAATACGAAATCGACCTGCATACCACGCGGAAAGTCGTTGCCGATGCCCACGCGCAATCTTGCGTAGCGGTTTGTGCCGAGCATCTCGTCGATGTTGCGCAGGCCGTTGTGGCCACCGTGACTGCCCTGTGCGCGCAGACGGAAAGCACCAATCGGGAGTGCCAAATCATCTACCACAACCAACAGATTCTCAGTGGGGATATTTTCTTTTTGCAGCCAATAGCGCACAGCCTTGCCACTCAGATTCATATAGGTCGAGGGTTTGAGCAGTAGCAGTGTGCGACCGCGCCAACGCACCTCGGTCACTGCGCCGTAGCGGTCGGAGGCGAACTCTGCGCCCGCTTTGAGTGCCATGGCATCCACCACGCTAAATCCCACATTGTGGCGGGTATTTACATACTCCGCACCGATATTTCCAAGTCCTACAATCAGGTATTTCATCTCTCGAAAGTCACTGTTTTGGTGGCTTGCGTTGCCACTCACCACCCCAAATATACAAAATTGTTGTAACAAAATTACCCTTTTTTCTTGTTTTCCCAAATTTCTTCCTCTTTTGCCTCTTAAAAATATTCGGGCTATGTTAGTCGCAATTAATGTAAAAATGTGTAACTTTGGCATAGACAACTTTTTGCACAAACCAAACTTTTGACCTAAATATGAGATTTCTTTACACTTTTCTGGCAGTAATGCTTGGGGCGTTATCTGTTAAGGCTCAGACCTTTACCGAGTGGCAAGACCCATCGGTAAACCAGATTAACCGTGCACCGATGCACACCACCTTCAAACTCTTCGACTCGGCAGACCGAGCAAAGGGCAGTTATGACGACAGTGACTACGCGTGGCGACTCTCGCTCAACGGCACTTGGCAGTTCCATTGGGTGGAAAATGCCGACCAGCGACCCACCGACTTCTACACCACAAAATTTGATGACTCGGAGTGGGCGAAGATGGAGGTTCCCGCAATGTGGGAACTCAACGGCTATGGCGACCCCGTATATGTGAACATCGGCTATGCGTGGCGCGGACACTACGAGAACACCCCGCCCACAGTGCCCACCGAGCAGAATCACGTTGGCTCATACCGACGCACAATCAACGTACCCGCCGAGTGGAAGGGTCGCGACCTCTTTCTGAATATCGGTGCGGCATCGTCAAATGTCTATGTGTGGGTTAACGGCCGTTTTGTGGGCTACTCCGAGGATAGCCACCTCGGCGCACAGTTTGACGTTACCAAGTTCCTTACCCCCGGCAAGGAGAACCTTATCGCGCTGCAAATTTTCCGCTGGTGCGACGGCTCCTACCTCGAAGACCAGGACAAGTGGCGACTGAGTGGTATTTCGCGCGATGTGGAACTTGTGGCCCGTCCCCGTGCAAGACTTACAGATATGGAAATAACTCCCTCGCTCTCAAACGACTACACGGAAGGCTCGCTGGAAGTAGCAATGGAGTTTACCCCAACGGTTAAGCGTGCTGAGGTTACACTCTACGACCCTGCAGGCACCGAGATATCACGCGCCTCGGCCGACCCGACAGACGGCAAACTGATCTTCAACTTCGAGGAGGGCAAGGTGCAGAAGTGGACTGCCGAGACCCCCGCACTCTACAAGGTTGTTGTGGAGGTCGTGGACAAAAAGGGAGTTACCGAGGCATACGCACAGCGCGTCGGTTTCCGCACCTCTGAGATTAAGGGTGGCCAACTGCTAGTCAACGGTCAGCCTATCCTGATTAAGGGCGCAAATCGCCACGAACTCGACCCTGTGACGGGCTATGTGGTGAGCCGCGAGCGTATGATTGAGGATATTACCCTGATGAAGCAGTTCAACCTCAATGCAGTGCGCACCAGCCACTATCCTAACCAGCCCGAGTGGTATGACCTCTGCGATGAGTATGGCCTCTATGTTGTGGATGAGGCCAATGTGGAGTCGCACGGTATGGGCTATGGTGCTGCCACTTTGGCGAAAAATGATGCCTATGCATTGGCGCACATGGAGCGCAACAGCCGTATGGTGGAGCGCGACCGCAACCATCCCTCGATTATCCTTTGGAGTATGGGCAACGAGGCTGGTATGGGCCCCAACTTTGAGGCTTGCTACCGCTGGATTCGCGAGGCCGACCCCTCACGCCCCATACACTATGAGCAAGCGCAAGGTACTGATTTTACCGATGTTATGTGCCCGATGTACGCCACATACGATTGGTGCGTGCGCTACCTTGAGAACAACCCCACCAAACCGCTTATCCAGTGCGAGTATGCACACGCAATGGGTAACTCGCTCGGTGGCTTGAAGGAGTATTGGGACCTGGTGCGCCGTTATCCGCAGTATCAGGGTGGCTTTATCTGGGACTTTGTGGACCAGGGTCTGGCATACTACGAGGCTGACGGCAAGGTGTCGTTCCATTATGGCGGCGACTTCAACGACTACGACCCCACCGATAACTCCTTCAATAACAACGGTTTCATCGCTGCCGATCGCACACCTCAGGCACAGGCTTGGGAGGTGAAGCGTCAATATCAGTCCATCTGGACTTCGCCTGTTGATTTGCAGTCGGGCAAGGTGGAGGTTTACAACGAACTCTTCTTCACCGACCTCTCTAACTATCAGTTGGTGTGGGAGTTGTGGCAGGACGGTGTGGTGACCAAGCGAGGCCGAATCGACAATCTTGATGTTGCACCGCAGCAGCGCAAAGAGTACACCATCGGCTATTCGGCAGAGGATATCCGTCGCGATGCACGCGAGGTGTTGCTAAATGTACGCTACGAACTCACCGAGGCTGAGCCTCTGCTCTCTGCTGGCCATATTGCTGCTGAGCAGCAACTCTCACTGCGTGAGTACGATACGGCGGAGGGCTATGGTCTGGGCAAGAGCGATCGCGAGGTGGTGGCGTATGGTTCGGACGACAACCTAAAGGTTGTGAACGGCTACGATTGGCAAATCACCTTTGGCGAGGATGGCTTTGTAGATGGCTACACCGTGGGCGGTCGTCAGATGGTAAGTGACGAGTCGGCACTCCGCCCCAACTTCTGGCGCGCACCCACCGAGAACGACATAGGTGCATATCTCCATCTCCGCTATGCCGCTTGGCGCAACCCCGAAATGGTGCTCACCTCGTTTGAGTCGAGTACCGAGCGTGGCAATATGGTGGTAGTGGCAGAGTATGATATGCCGAGCGTAAAGGCCACACTCACAATGCGATACACCATCAACGGCGAGGGAGCTATGCGCATTGAGCAGTCGATGAAGGCAGACCCCGAGGCCAAGACATCGGGGATGTTCCGCTACGGTATGCGGATGGCCCTGCCCGCAGGGTACAACACCATTGAGTACTACGGTCGTGGCGACGAGGAGAGTTACTCCGACCGTCACAGCAGTGCCGACATCGGCATATACCACAGCGTCGTGGCCGAGCAGTACAACGAGCGATATGTGCGCCCGCAGGAGTCGGGAAGTCACATCGGTCTGCGCTACTGGAAGCTGACAGACACCGCAGGTCGAGGCGTGAAGATAACCGCCACAAAGCCCTTCTCGGCATCGGCACTGCCCTACTCGCAAGAGGCTATGGATGTGACCGTAGGGCCCGCACAACGCCACTCAGGCGACCTGAAAGCCGACGGCAACACCTACCTCAGCTTCGACCTCGTACAGCAAGGCCTGGGCTGCATAAACTCGTGGGGAGCACAGCCCCTGCCCGAGTACCGCGTGCCCTTTGCCGATTATAACTTCGACTTTATCATCGAGCCGCTGAGGTAAGACGGGTTTTGTAAATACGTTTTTTCGCCCCTTTTTTTGTAAAAAAGCGTCCCCCGCTTTTTGTAAAAAGCGGGACCAAAAACTTCTGAGCTATTAGTTTGCGTGTTTAGGAATATCCGCAAGGATATTACAAACAAAAGAGAGATATGTTCTGTTCAAACAAGTTTGACAGCCCCATATCTCTCTTTTCTTTGTACTCTCTTCGAGAGTAGCCCCTAAACCCGAGAAACTTAATTTCTATACAAAGAGTCTTATTGGTTATCCTTAAATTCCCTAAATTCTCTAAACTCCCTTCTTTCACTTTTCACTTTTCACTTTTCATCTTTGCTCTTTGCTCTGCCTCCCATAACTCCCATAACTCCTATAGCTCCCATAAGCACCCAAATTCCCCTTCAAAACCCTCAAACAAAAAAAAAGAGCAATCATCACTGATTGCTCTTTTTTTTTGGTGCCCAGGACAAGACTCGAACGTGCACGAACTATAACGTTCACTACCCCCTCAAAGTAGCGTGTCTACCAATTTCACCACCTGGGCTTCTAACCTCATTAACCGAACTAATCCCCCGATGAGTGGGCTTGTCGGTTTTTTCAGAACGTGTGCACTCCGAAGAGTGTCGATTTTTCAGAAAAAACAAGGAAATGCGGCAGGAGATTCAATTCTCCAATGCCGATTTCCTCTACTAACCTAAAACTACTAACCTAAATGAACCTTAAAACTTCGCTGCAAAGATAAGGCGGTTTTCGCAATTCTCCAAATATTTTAAAATAATTTAATAATTATTTAACGTAGATTTACTCCATTGTGCCTCAAAAGGGCCTTTGAGCGGGGTAAATCCGTTTGGATTGGTTAAGTAAAGAACGGCGTTTCCTCCGAAAAGGTTGACAAAAGTAGTAATAATTTCTGAAATACAATACTTTTTTCGAAATTTCTCGAAAAATTTTTCTTTTTCTTCCCCTCCGCTCCCTTTTGGACTACTCCTAACAACCGTCACCCTCCACCTTAAAAATTATAATCATACAAGAGAATAGTATATAACAAAATAGTATCAAATACAATTTATAAACCCCAGACAATCAGCAATTTACCCCCCCCCTAAATTTTTGCCAAAAATAATTGTAACTTACTATTTGAAATAGCACGAAAAGCCTTGACAATCACGATTCTTTTATATATATTTGTTGCAGACTATCTATTTTTTCCAACAGAAACAATAAACTTAATTACAATTTATTATGAAGAAGTATTTATCTGTTGTGCTTTTGGCACTTGCTGCTACGCTTATGTATTCGTGCGAGCAGCTGATTCCAGTGCTCAAACTCACCTCGAACGAAGAGATTTCGTTCCCCGCAACGGGTGGTTCGGGCACAATCTACTACTCACTGACCGGTGCTGCTGCGAGCGGCTCTGTTATGGCGGTGGCAGATACTTGGATTACCGACCTTAACTATGGTGTGTCGGGTCGTGTTACCTTCAACGTAACTCCTAATGAGTCAACATCTCCCCGCGTGGGCAAGGTTACCGTGAGCTACACCACTCAGTCGTTCCAGGTGACGATTAACCAAGCGGGCAAGGAAGAAGGTCCCGATCAGCCAGGTGAAGGTGGCGGTGACGAGCCCGATCAGCCTGGCGAGGGTGGTGGTGATGAACCCGACCAGCCCGGTGATGGCGGTGAGGGTGGCGACGACGAGCCTTTCACTCCCGACGTAACCTGGAAGGCTGCCCAGATTCACGGTAGCTATATGGGCGATGCGGATGGCTACTACAAGTCGAACTCGTACAGCCTCTATCTCTCCGATAATGGTATTCAGCCCGGCAATATGCCCGAGAAGCCCAACAGCACCTATATGCACGTCAGCTTCTACTCGGACACCGAGTTTGACCCCGATACTAAGCTTATCCCCTACGGTACCTATACTTACGATGCTACCAAGGAGGACGTAGACGGCAATATCTCGAAGTATAGCCAGGGTTACTACCAGACCAACGACAAGGGCTATATCAATGGCGATAACTACAAGTTTGCAAGCGGTACAATGACCGTTTCGCCTCAGGGTATCATAATTGAGATGACCGACAACACCGGCGTTAAGCGTGAGATTACCTATCAGGGTGCTCCTCTGCTGAACTCTCCCGAGGCTGATGAGCCAAGCAACGATGTAAACATCACCGATGGTTATCTGACAGGCTATTTCTATCGTGATAGTGAGGACCTGTACGAATACTCTCTCTACTTCTCAGAGGTTGAGGTTGATTTGGAAAACGAGGATATTCCTTCGAGAACTCCACACTCACCTATTATTATAGTTGATGCGTTCTCGATGAATGCTCCCGTTGATGGTGCGCGTATGCCCAATGGTACCTATATCGGCGCAGACAGCGGCGAGCACGGTACAATTGAGATGGATGATAGCTGCCTTATCTTTACTGATGCAACAGGTATGCCCGACACTGAGAATTATATTGAGTTTACCGATGCAAAACTTGTTGTCAATGGCAAGAAACTGACCTTCGAGGCTGAGGATGCTGAAGGCAACAAATATACCGCAGTATATGAGGGCGACTATGCGCTGATTGATGATAACGACGATGTGCCTGGGTCCGATGATATTCAGGTTATCAACTTCGGTGAGACTGTGGCTCAGGGTGGTTACACCTACGACCCTAGCGATGCTGAGGCTCCCTACCCAATCTGGGCGTTTGAGGCTACCCCCACTTCGGGCGATGGTTATGGACTCTTTATGTATCTTATGCCCGAACAGGAGGGTTTTGACCAGAGCAATCTGGCGGGCATCTATGAGTCGCTCTATGTTGACCAGTATTTTCCCGCATATCAGGGTTGGCTGACCACTTGGGAAGATGCTGAGGAGGTTGACGATGTTGAACTGATGGGTGATATCACCGTTTCTGTTGTGGGTGAGACTCTTCAAATCAGCTACTCCGATGACGATATGCAGTTTACCTGGGAGGGTGAAGTCGCTTGGACTAACGAAAGCCCCGAGCAGGGTGGCTACGACGAGTATGTTGAGCGCACAGATGCAATACTCAATGGTTGGTATGACGGTATTGCAACTGCTGGTGATAATAGCTATCACTACTACGATATCTGGTTTTCCAATGGTGGTGTGACTATTGAGAATGACAAAGTGCAACTCTCAGTCAACTCTTGGTACTATGAGACAATCCTTCTTCTTGATAAGGCTCCCGTTAATGGTCGTATTCCTAATGGAACATACGAATTTACAGGCTCTATCGCTTACAATACGGTTTATGCCGGTCAGGTTGTAGAGACCAATTCGACGGATGTGTCGTATAACAAGAAGTATGCTGACGCTGTAATGAAGGTTACCGATGCAGGCATTACCTTGGAGGTGGTTGATGTAGCCGGCAAGTATCACGTTATTTCCTATACCGGCAACAACTACACACTTGAGGGTGAGTATGGCGATGGTGGCGACGAGCCCGACCAGCCCGGTGGCGATGACGAGGAGGATGTATTATTCTGGTACGTTGGAGTAGAGTCTGCTAATCTGGAATACTGGGGTAACGGCAATTGGTATATCCAGATACTTCCCGAAGGACCAGGCAATGGCTTTGCTCTCGACTTTGTAGCAAATGAGAATGGTATGGATGCTAATCTCTCCGGTACTTACGCTCCTGCCAGCGACTACAGCACTCCTATGACCTACCTGGAGGGCTTCATCTCTGACGAGGGCTCTGTATTCGGTAGTAACTTTATTCAGGTTCAGGATGGTGGAAGTATTGCAGTGGTTCCTTTTGAGAGCACCGATGTTGAGTTTACAGCAAATCCCGATGGTACATACTCAATCTACTACGAAACTGAATTTTTGCCCGATTATGGTTTCAAAATCTTGCTTGATTGGACCGGCTACCTCACTAAGCAGAATAAGGATGAGGAGGAGAGCAGCGACTTCGAGTATGAGGCACCCCATATTGCAGGTACTGTTCGCGGTACAGCAAGTAATGGAAATACCGTTTATGGTATTCAGTTGGACAATATGGCAAATTCTAAATTTGGCAATCTCTTCCTCAACTCCTATGCATACCATATCTCGATTGCTTCGCCCAACGCTCCTGAGAACATTAACTGCTTCGACGCTCCCGCTGGTACCTACCAGATAGTTAATAATCAGGATTGGGCGGCTGGTACTGCTGTTGTTCAGTATCGCGAGGCTAATGATAGTGAGGTTATCCGTAATGTGGTGATGGTTTCGGGTACTGTGACCGTCGCTGAAAACGGTGTCGCTGCTCTCGATATGGTTGACGAGGAGGGCAATACCCACTCTGTAACCTATCTCGGTAGCACCCATATCGACGCAGTATACTCAACTATGACCGAGGACTTTACTCCCGCTGAGGCCTTTACGGGTGGTACGATGAGTATTGGCGATTGGGGCGATTTGGATGCATCTGGCGCAGTTAAAAATGCTAAGTCGACCAGATATGTTCAGTTGCAGCTTGGCGATAAGAAAGGTGTCCTCTTATTCTCGGATACAAGCAGTATGGCGGACGGTGAGATTGCAACGGGTACCTATAATATTAAGCACGTCAGCGACTCAATCAGCGAGAAGACCGTTTGGGCTGGCGAGGTAAGTGGTGGTATCTACTACTCATTTATTGGCACCATTACTTCTGATGGTATGGTTGCCGATTTTGCTCTGCTGGACAATGGTACAGTAACCGTATCGAAGAGTGGCTCGGAGTACACCATCGAGGTCGATGGCTACAACGAGGATGTTCACAATCCCAAGAAGATTAAGTACACCTGGAAGGGTACTGTTGCCGCTGCGGCTCAGGTAAGCTCACCTGCGCAGAACGTGGCTAAGATTGCTCCCGATTCGAAGGTGGTAACCAAGACCTCTGCAAAGGTTAATGCCGATATGAAGAGGGCTCAGAAGCCCGCTTTGAAGGCTCGCGGTAAACTGAAGGGTGCTCCCAAGCAGGAGACTCGCCGCATCGAGGATTTGATGAGAAGCGAATTTGTTGTAAGATAACAGTTTTTCAGATTTAATCACCCGATACACTGTGAAGGCAGGGGCGTTCCCGATGAGGAGCGCCCTTGCTTTATATATATAATAGGTATGATGGACAAAATTTTGTGAAAGTATTGCTCGGATTGTGAAAAAAGTGCTATCTTTGCACCCGCAAGCGAAATTGGGGAGTTGTCGG
>JAFNVE010000054.1 GCA_017379955.1 Tidjanibacter sp.
CACTTTCATATTTTTTCTGTTTTTCTCTCACTTAAACATTACCCCTCATTGAGCGGAGTTTTCTGCTCACCGTCAAGTGGGTAATAGTCAGGCTAATAGCGATTGTCGCCACCACAACACCAACCACATCCCACAACTCCACAACCACGGGATAGGCATCAAAGAGGAAACTATCGCCCCCAATCCTCACAATCCCGAACTTCTGCTGCACAAGGCTCACGGTCAGACCAAGCACGATGCCTCCCACTGCACCCCAGCCGCTAATCAGCATACCCTCGTTGAGGAATATGCGATAGATAAATCGGTCGTTTGCGCCCAGCGTGCGGAGTGTCGCAAGGTCATCTTTCTTGTCGATAATCAGCATTATAAGCGACCCGACAAGCGAGAACGAGGCAATCACCAGCACCAGCAGCGAGATGAAGAATACGCCCCACTTCTCGTACTGCATCAATCGGTAAAGCGAGGCGTTCTGCCTCTCTCGTGTAGCCACCTTGTAACCCTCGCCGAGCCTCTCCTGCAACGCCTCAGCCACCCTGTCAGCCGAAGCACCCTCCTCAATAGCCACCTCCAACGAGGACAGACGGTCGGGGTAGTCGAAGAGCCTCTGAGCAAACTCTATGGTCGAGAAGATGTAGGTGCCGTCGTGGTTTGCGTCGAGCGCGTAGATACCCTCTGGGTACAATCGCGCACTCTTTGCCGCGCTAATCGGCAGCAGCATCGATACACTTCCTCGGTTGGGTGTGTAGAGCACCAGCGGGTCGAAGAGTGCAGTGCGCACACCGAGCGTATATGCCACACCCTGACCCACAACAGCCTGTTGCAGGTCGCCAAATTGGAGGTCGTAGTTGCCCTCGACAATCAACTTATCAATTGGCACCACATCGGTATAAAGGGTATCCACACCCCTGAGCACCGCTGTTGCCTGCGCTCCACGATACTCCACCAATACCGACTCCTCCAAAACAGACGAAATCGCTGCAACACCCTCTACACTAACCAATTGAGCCACATCAAGGCTATCCGTGCAAAAGACCTTGCCACGGGTGGGGGAGATGCGGATGTCGGGGTTGCCGAGGCTGTTTTGGTCGGCTATAAGTCCCGAAAGACCGTTGAAGATAGAGAGCAGTATCACCATCGCCGCCACCGGAATACCCACCGCAAAAGAGCTCACCCTCGAAATGATGTTAATCACCGAGAACGACTTCTTCGACGAGAAGTACCTACGGGCAAATAGCAGTGGCAGACGCACGGCAGTCTTCTCTATTTCAACAGGTTATCAATATTCTGGATATACTCCAACGAGTCATCAAGGAAGAAGGTCAACTCGGGCACTACCCTCACCTGGTTGCGGATGCGGGTGCCGAGCGAGCGACGGATGCGCCAATTGTTCTCCTCCAAGGTCTTCATAATCCTCTCGCTCTCGGCAAAGGGGAAGACACTGACATAGATGCGTGCATAACCCAAATCGGGGCTAACCCTGACGGTGGTCACCGATGCCATAACGCCCTTCACGAGGTCGGCACACTCCTTAATCAAAATATCCGCCATATCCTTCTGAATCTGGCGGGCAACTTTCTGTTGTCTTTGCGATTCTTGTTGCTCCATTTTCGACTATTTTTTATTAATTATTCCAATCCATTTTCTGTGAGCGACCCCACAACCTCTGCTGCTACCTTGGCTGCTCGGCGGCGCATTGCTCCGCTATCCTCACCCCCAAGTCGGTAGAAAAGACCCAGCGAAACGGTGATGTTGTCCATCGGCGAGCGCTGGAAGATGTTGGGCGGGTATTTGGTCTCCGCTTTGAGGATATCGGAGTAGCCAAAGTCGTAGCGACCCTCCACAAAGAGGCTCACCCTGCCTGCCAACTTCACCTCAGCACCCAGACCACCGCAAAGGCCATAGCCCCAACGGTTATCCCTCACGAGCAACATCTCGTAGTCGCCACGCTCTACCGTCTCGCCACTCTCGGTGACATAGGTGTGGTAGGTCGAGGAGAGGTTGTAGTTGAAGGTAACACCGAGGTTGAGGAATAACCTCAGTCGCTCCTGTACCATCGAGATATGGGGTTGCCAGATAAGCGGCAACATCAGCGTATTGATACGGCGTGAGTAGGTGTGGTTCTCGTTGGTGAGCGACTCATATTTGTAGCCCCTCTGCAAGTATTGCAACTCCATACTGATACCGCCCGTATATTTCAGTGCGGGCTGTGCAGCGGTCGGCTCGGAGTAGTAACGCCACACCAAACCACCACTCAGCATACCTAACTCCACAGGGGTCTTCCAGGCGGGATATAGACGCACATCGCTACTTCCGTAACCCCCCTTGATACCCACATAGTGCTGCGCCGAGGCAGTGGCCATACTCCCAACCACACTCAGCACCGCAATTGATACTACTATTTTGTGTAAAAATCTCATTTTCAATCCTCTAAGTTTCTAATCCACACCCCATTAGCGGAAGGCGTTGGTTGCGTTGCTCATACTCGAAAGTCCCGAGCCGAAGCCACCGAGGCCACCTCCCGAACTCTTCTTTTGCTCCTGCTGCTGGCGTTGCAACTCGCGCTGACGAGCCTGCTCGCGCAACTTCTCCAATCGTTTCTGCTCCTGCTCTGCCACCTCGCGACGAATACTCTCGGTGGTGATAGGCTCAAAGAGTATGTTCATATCCATATCGAGGTCGATATCCCAATTTGCCTTGACGGTCATTGTCTCCGACCCCTCATTGTCGCTAAAAATCTCGGCACGCTCGGGCTGCTGACGGAAAATCACACTTCCCGAATCCCAGGTGCCGTTGCCGTTGAGGTCTTCCAGTACTCTGATTTTCACATCTGCGGGCTTCACAAAGTCGAATACCACCTCACTGCTACCCGTCACTCGTTTGGTGTCAAGTGTCTGACTACCGGTCGAGTTGAGCAGATAGATAACATAGTGGCTCGAATCGCTCTTTGCGGTGAAGTTGATGTTTATCTTGCCAAACTTCGATGGGTCGGCAACCGTCAGGTTAAGGGTCGTTGTGTCGTTGCTGTCGCCACGCGAATCGACCCACGCACCCGGCAGTGCCTGTAACTCATACTTGCCCAACTCCTGCCACGAGGCACCAATGTGCCAGAGGTGGATGTCGGCTGTATCCTGCTCGAAGGTGTAGCGTGCCTTGTAGCGTGCGTTCTCCTCGCCCAGGCGTATCAGCATCATTTTCGAGGTGTCGACACTCACCAGCGGAGCATCGAATCGGAGTGTTGCCTCCCTGCCGGGCTGCACCTCCTGAGTGCTGAGCGACACCTTAAATGGGTTGGGCTTGGCGGGTGGAGTGTACTCCTCGCCATATTTCTCGGCCTCCTTGCGAGCCTTCTCCTCCTCTTCGCGCGCCTTTTTATCGGCCTCGGTCTCAACATATTTCCAGAAGAGAGCGAGTTTTGCGGTATCGGGAACAAGGTTTCTCACCGAGTCGGTTTTCAGGTAGATAAGTTCGCCTTTGAGTGTGTCGGCAAGCAGTTCGGCGGGGGCGTTGAGCCACACTTCGAGTGTGTCGCCGCGCTCGGTCATTCGCTCCCACACATAGTTCTCCTCGCTGAGACTGTCGAGGCGGAGCGAGAGAATCTCCGGCTCGGGTGCGCTGAACTCAAAGCGGATGCGCTTCTGCTCGGGACGCAGGGAGTTTGCCAGACGCTGCATCTTAAATGCCTTCTCGGTGAAGAGCGAGAACTGCACCTGAGGCTCGGGTACAAGTTCCAGACGCGAAGTGTCGTAGCGCACCGTAAAGTCGGGCATACGCAACGGGTTGAGCACCGTATCGATATAGCCGACCCTATCAACCTCCTGCTCGTAGGTGAAGTTGCCGTTTTTGTCCTCCACCGCATAGACGCGATAGTCAATCGGTTTGAGGTTTTGGGCGAAGAATACGCCATTTGTCATCGCACGGGCAATGGCTTGTGGTTTGAGTTTCAGCAGTGTAGAGTCCTGGTCGGGGTAGAGCGAGTCGACCTCTGCCGCATCGTAGAACATAATGAGTGTCTTGCTCACCGTGTCGCCCTTCTCGGCACTCACCGTGCGACCTGCCATATACATCGAGTCGATGGTGGGGCCTGTCGAGAAGACGTATCGCACACCCGGCAACTTGTTGCCCTCATTGTTGTCGCTGATACTGCTGCCGAAGTTGAGCGAGTAGGTGGTGTTGGGTTTGAGTGTGTCGAGAATATCAATCTGCACTCCACGACCGCGTATGGTGAGTGTAGGCTTCTTATCCATAGCGGGCGATACGAAGAACTCCTTTTGCTGGTCGGTGAGTTTCACATACTCGTCAAACTCGATATAGATTCTCTTCTGGTCGAAGTTCACTGTGCCATTGGCAGGGGTGATATTCATAATCACCGGAGGCAGCGAGTCGCGAGGTCCACCCTGAGGACCCGCAATATTCGCGCAACGCCACATAAAGGCAGAGGCGAAGAGAAAGACCACAATGCCTCTCCCCGCCCACAGCGCAGACCTTTTCACACTTTTATTCATCTCTTTTGTTCAATTTACCTCATCACTCTGATTAACCTACTCTGCTCGCTACTCTGCTCACGACCGCTTTGCTACTCCTTCTCGGCCAACTGTCGTGCCTGCAATTCGCCACGCATCTCGCGCACCGTCTTGTCGAGCAGCGGGTGTATCTTGTTGGGAGCAATCTCACTCAGCGGAGCCAACACAAACTCCCTCTCCTGCATCAGCGGGTGGGGGATTACCAGGTCGGGGGTGTTGATTACCTTGTCGTCGTAGAAGAGGATGTCGATATCAATCTTGCGCGACGAGTACGGCTCGCCGTTTTCAGCCTTGATAGCCGCCTCAGCCTCTCTGTCGCGTCCCAACTCCTGTTCGATAGCCAATACACCTTTGAGTAACTCCTCGGGCGAGAGGTCGGTATCGAGTTCAATGGCCTGATTTAGAAAATTCTCCGACGAGGTGAAGCCCCAAGCCTCACTCTCGTACATATGCGAGCACCTCAGGATAATACCCAGACGCTCATTAATCATCTGTTGTGCCTGACGCAGTCGCGCCTTCACATTGTCCAGATTTCCGCCGGTAATTACAATTGCTCTTGCCATTTTGGTTTGAAAGTTTTATGGTTCTATGTTAGGTTACTTGTTAGGTCTGTTCAGGAAGAATTTGCTTGCCGCCAGCGCAAAGTGTATGAAGACTATGCGGGCATTGCCATTTGCCATCACATCGCGCAGTGTGCGCTCAAAGGCACCAATCAGCAACTCGATGTTGGAGTTGTTGACAAAGGGGGCAAATTTTGTGCAGAAGGCCGCCTCCTCGCCCCACAGATAACTAATCGGGCTGAGTCCCGCTGTGAGCATATAACTCTCGCGGAGCATACCGAGCGAGTATTCCAGGAAGTGCTTCTGTCGCTCGCGACCCAACTTCGCCATTTGCTCTGCCCACTCCATCAGTTCCATATGTTTCTGCCCGTATGCCAGACGCATCAGCGAGGCAAAATGCGAGAAATTTTCGGAGCGCATCTCTGCCGCCTCGGCCGAGAATAGGGCTTTGAGAGTCACCATACTGCCATCCGCCACGCGTGCCGCATCAGCCGCATCGGCAGCCGCAACGCCAAATCGCTCCACAGCAGCCTTGGCCAACGCCTCGCGGTCAATCCTGCCCACCGAGACCTCCTGCGTACGCGAGAGGATGGTTGCCAACAACTTCTCGGGGTGCTCCGATACGAGCAGGAAGAGGGTTTTATCCCACGGCTCCTCCAATATTTTGAGCAGGCAGTTTGCCGAACTATCGTTCATACGCTCGGGCAGCCACATCACCACCGCCTTCCACTCCGACTCGAAGGCCTTGAAGGAGAGTTTGCGTATCACCTCGTCCGCCTCCTTCTTCGAGATAAGTCCCTGCTTGTTCTCCATACCCACCGAGGCGTACCACTCCTGCTCCGAGAAGTAGCCACCACTGCTGCTCACCATCTCTCTCCACGCGGGGAGGGCTGCATCGCACGCCGAGCGCGACTCCTTGGTGGTGGGGGCGGGGAATACGAAGTGTAGGTCGGGGTGGGCGAGAGCCTCAGCCTGTCGGCACGAGGGGCATACGCCACACGAGTCGCCACCCTGACGATTTGTGCAGTTGAGGTATTGGAAATAGGCCAACGCCAAGGCCAGACCACCCCTTCCGCTCTCGCCTGTGAAGAGCAGGGCGTGGCTCACTCGTCCCGATTCGTGACCGCGACGAAGTACCTCCTTAATCGACTCCTGACCTACTATATCCTTGAATCTCATCTGCTTATCTTGTTTAATTTTCTGTTTGCGTCTGCCTCTTGCGTGTGCGTGTGGTGCGCTCGCGCGCAAAGCAAACCGCTAAATTATGCTTTTTGGGCGATTATTCCAAATTTCAGCCCTACGGGCTGCTAACCCTTGCCGGTACTGCCGAAGCCGCCCGCACCGCGCTCGGTGTCGGAGAGAACCTCGCTCTCGACCCACTCAACCCTCTCGTGACGAGCCACCACAAGTTGTGCGATGCGCTCACCCGGCTCGATGGTAAAGGGGGTGTCGGAGAGGTTGGCGAGAATCACCTTCACCTCACCACGATAGTCGGCATCGATAGTGCCAGGCGAGTTGAGTACGGTAAGTCCGTGCTTCGCTGCCAAGCCACTGCGAGGACGCACCTGCATCTCGTAGCCTGCGGGCAACTCAACATACAACCCTGTGGGAATCAGTGCTCTGCCGAGAGGTGCGAGTGTTACCGACTCGCTGAGGTCAGCCCTTACATCCATACCTGCCGAGAGGGGAGTCTCGTAGTGGGGGAGGGCGTTTTTCGATTTGTTGATAACCTTTACTTCCATATCTATTTTCGTTTAATAATTGCCTTAATCATTGCTTTGGGGTTGATGTTCTCACGGCGCAGGGCGTAGGCTCCGAAGAGAGCCACCAACACCGCACAGATTGCATAGCGCAACCCGACAGCCAACCCACCGCACAACATACCTGCCCCGTAGAGCACTCCACCGAGTAGCAGATACTCCCCAATGCGACGCAGGTCGTAGGGGATGGGGTAACGCTTGCGCGAGAAGAGCCAACTCGACACCACCATCGCTGCCTCGCAGAGCAGTCGTGCCACAGCGGCACCCACATAGCCCAACGCGGGGACGAGCATTATGTTGAAGATAACGGTGAAAATCAGACCAATACCCGTGATGTAAATCGCAAACTTTGTAGCCCCTGACTGCTTGTACCAGAACGAGAGGTTGAGCACCACGCCAGAGAGCATATTCGAGAGCAGAATAAGCGGCAGAACACCGATACCCTCGCGGAAGTCGGGGCCGACAATCAGTGCGAAGAGGTCGGCAAATAGCCCGATAACCAGAAAGATACCCACCGAGATAATGATAAAAAACTTGGTTGCCTCGGCTGTTGTGCGCTTGAAGTCATCCTTCGGGAACGAGGAGAGGAAAAATGGCTCCGCAGCAAAGCGATACATTTGGGTAAACATCGTCATCACCACCGCAATTTTGCACACTGCGCCATAGACTCCGAGTGCCTCCATAGCCGCCACACCGCCTCCCGGGTAGAGATACTTAATCATCTGACGGTCGATAAACTCATTTGCCGTACCCGCTATTCCGCTGATTAGCAGAGGCAAAGAGTATAGTAACATCATCCTCAGCGTTCTACGCGATATGCGTGGAGCGATACGGTCGGTGGTGGGGAGGAGTGCCAGAAGTGTCACCACATTGGCTATGAGGTTGGCCACAAAGGCGTAGCCGGGGTCGCTCGCTGTGGGGAATAGGGTGAGCCACTCGGGGCGTGCCGAGTAGAAGAGGATGCAGAGCGCGAGGTTGAGCACCACAAAGAGCATACGGATAGCGACAAATCGCCCCGCCCTACCCTGCTGACGCAGACGCGCAAAGGGGATGGCGCAGACCACATCGAGCACCACAACAGCCGCCACAATCCACAAGTAGCAACTGCTATCTGCATACCCCATAGCCTCAGCCAGAGGGGTGCGGAAGAGCATCACCAGACCGAAGAAGAGGAGTGCCGCAAGTGATGTTCCACCCCAAGCGGTGGCGAAGATGGTGCGTCGCTCCTGCTCGCTCTCCGCCTTGCCTGCAAATCGGAAGTAGCCCGATTCAAGACCGAGGGTGAGCACCACCAGCGCAAAGGGGATGAGGGCGTAGATGTCGGTTATCACGCCATACTCGGCGGTGGTCATAAAGCGGGTGTAGTAGGGTACAAGGAGGTAGTTGAGCAACCTCGCAAGGATACTGCTCACTCCATAAATCGCGGTCTGTCCCGCAAGTTTTCCTATGTTTTTATCTACTCCCATTTCTCACGATTTTTGGTGGTCGGGTTGGTGACTTCTGTTCGTAGAACAGAGTTACGCCCCGACAGAATAAACAAAGATAGTAATTTAATTCAAAATGCAAAAGAGTAGCGGACTCTTTTGCATTTTACAACACCCCCTCTTCGCGGAACATCTTGTGATAAAATTCCGCCTTCTTTTCGAGTTTCAGCGGGTAGGCTCTCGATGATGAGGGCATTCGCCATAGGCGCATCACTCGGCCCTCAACCTCGAACTCCGCACAACTGCCCACAGTAGGCTCTGAGCAACCAAAGGTGCTAATAATCACATCGGTAGCCTTTTGGCCGGTGGTCACTATTGCGTGGCAGTCGGGTATCTCGGCAAGCAGGGCGCGCAGGTCGGTCGGGGTGACCACTTCGAGAAACTTATCGCTCGCATTGCCCTGCAATCGGCGCACCTCGCGGGCGGTGTCGTAGATGGCAATCCCTCGCTCGGTGCAGAAGTCGATAATGGTCTGCTGGTCAAACTTTTTCGCCCCCGCAACCTCAAAGTGGTGTCGGTCGCCAAAAAAAATGTGCCCCACGATACGCCACATATCGTTTATCCAATTTGGGTAGAAAAACTCCATCGACCACCTCTCGTGCGGAGGAGGGAAACTGCCGAGCATCAGCAACTTAGCCCCTGCGGGAAGGAAGGGCTCCAAGGGGTGTCGCTCGATAGGTTTGCTGTTGTTCTCCATAGTTGCGCTCATTTGATGTAGAACAAAAATAGAAAAAAATGCGCAGAAAAATTTGGCGATAAGAAAAAAGGCTCTATATTTGCGGTGTAATACATCACTAATACACCTCCGAATAACTGACAAACCATTACTTGTTTGCCTCTGTTGGGGAGCAGGTAATATAAATAGGATTAATTTATGAAGATGATCTCTTTTAACCAACTCGGTTTTAGGTATCGCCTTGGGTCACAGGTCTTTCGCGACTTCTCGATGACCCTCTCACCCGGCCACGTCTACGGTGTTCTCGGAGAAAACGGTGTGGGAAAGAGTACCTTGATGAAACTCGCCTCGGGTGTACTGATACCCACGGCGGGAAGTGTCACGATTGATGGCCGTGAAGCCTCGCTCCGAGAGGAGTCAACGATGGCCAAAATCATCTATCTGCCCGAGGAGTTTTCGCTCCCCGCCCTCACGCTCGATGAGTTCCGCAAGGTGACCACCCCCTTCTACCCCTCGTTCTCTGACGAGAGTTTCGAGGAGTGTTGCAGGGTGCTCGATGTGGTGCGCGACAGGCGACTCGACAAACTTTCGATGGGTCAGCGCAAGCGTGCCTACCTCGCCTTTGCCTTTGCGTGTCGTGCGGAGTGGCTCTTGCTCGACGAGCCTACCAACGGTCTTGATGTTGCTGCCAAGGAGGCGTTCCGTCGTCTGGTGGCTCGCTATGTAGATGAGGGACAGAGCATTATCATCTCCACCCACTCGGTGCGCGAGATTGACAGCCTCATCGACCACCTCATAATCCTCGACCGCAAGGGTATTGTTCTCGATGCCTCGATAGGTGAGATTGGCAACCGTCTGCGCTTTGGTCGTTGCTCGGCCGAGGAGGAGCCTCTCTACTCGGAGAGCACTCTCGCAGGCACTTCGGGCGTTGTGGTAAACACTACTGACGAGGAGAGCCCTGTCGATATCGAGATGTTGTTTATGGCGTCGCTCCGTTCCACCGAGCGTCTGCGCAGGTTGTTTAACACTAAAACCGAATAACGATGAAGACTATTATAGCATACGCGCGCAAACACTACAAAGAGATGCGCCGAAACTACCTTTCGACCTTTGCGGGGCTCTTTCTGATTGCCTTCTGTCTGCCGCTGGCCTTTCGCGCAATGCTCGGCACAACCTCCGAGTTTGGCGACGAGGTGCTGTTGTGCCTGGCGTGGGCTTCGGTACTTATACTTACCGCCAACGCCTTCCGTGAGTGGTGCACCGAGGGTTACGACTCCCTCTGCCTGACCCTCCCCGTGAGTATCAATAGCAGATTTATCTTTCAGGCGGTTAGTTCGCTGGTGCTCAGTATGGTAGCCACTCAGTTCTTCTTCTGGCTCTCCTACTTTGCGTGGGAACTCTTTGCCGACTTCAACTGTATGGTGCTGATTGGCGACGAGCCTATTAATATAATGTATCGCCTTGCCATTACGCAGGTGGCTGTCCACTCAATCTGCTGCTTGTGCTTTGCTCGTGGCGGTCGTTCTCGCACTACCTCGTGGGTAGGGCTTGTGGCAGGCTTTGCGCTCTTCTTCTTCCTGCTCAATCTGCCCGAGGCGGCAGGCTGGGTGTCGGATAGCAGCAGCACCTTCCCCAATGTCGAGAACCGTATGGAGATTGTTGGCGAGCATTGGCAACTCTCCCTGCCCAACCGACCTCTCGGCAGCCTGACCGAACTTGTTCAGTTCCTCTCGGGGGCCTCGATTGTTGGTGCTTTCTATGTGTCGGCTTGGCTGAGCCTCAGAGAGCGTGAGTCGCTTAAATAATTAAATTTGTGAGCGTTATGACGATGATATTCAGTGACGAAAAACCTATCTGGCAACAGATATATGATATGGCGGGCGACCGAGTCCTCTCGGGCGACTTCCGCGAGGGGGAGCGTGTGCCCTCGGTGCGCGAGGTGGCTGCCGAGATAGGTGTCAACCCCAATACGGTGATGCGCTCCTACGAGCGATTGCAGATGGACGGCATCTTCGAGAGCCGCCGTGGTATCGGACTCTTCTGCTCGGTCGGTGCGCGTGAGAAGATACTTGCCACCCGTCGCGAGAACTTCTTCTGTGAGCAACTGCCCGCACTCTCGGAGCGTATGAAGCAGTTGGAGATTGAGCCCGAACAACTTGTAGATGAACTAATTAAAATCAGACAACAATGAAACGAAGCATAAAAGTATTACTCTGGGTGGCAGCCATCAACCTGCTCCTTGTCTATACCATACAGTTTTTCGCCTACCGCAACGAGAGAGCGATGCGCGAGGCAGTCAGCCCCGTCCTCAACCAAGCAATGGCCGAGGGCGTGGAGAGCGTGAGAGTTGAGGGTACAATCGACGCTCAGCAGAAGGATATGTTCACCGACTATCTGGAAAAACCATTTCTCTTTTTGGATATCTATGGCAACAAACAGGCGATTCCCGAAATGGAGTATTCGGAGGGCGAGTTGGTGGTTAGGATAAACCCCGAGGCAAAGGTTTTGTGGCACAATCATAAAGTGGAGGAGTAAGATATGAAAGAGAGACTTTTTGGTAAGACACTCAGTGAGTTACAACAGGTAACAACTGCACTCGGTATGCCCAAGTTCACCGCAGGGCAGATTGCGCAGTGGCTCTACAAGCGCGGCGTGCGCTCCATAGACGAGATGACTAACCTCTCGCTCAAAAATCGCGCCCTGCTCGCCGAGCACTACGACCTCGGACTTGCCGACCCCCTCACCTGCTCCACCTCTGTCGATGGCACCAAGAAGTATCTCTACCCCGTGCTTGATGGTCGCCACGTGGAGTCTGCATATATCCCCGATGGTGACCGCGCAACCCTCTGCGTATCCTCTCAGGCGGGTTGCAAGATGCGCTGCGCATTTTGTATGACGGGTCGTCAGGGCTTTGGTGGCAACCTCTCCACAGGCGAGATTCTCAACCAGATGGCCTCACTCCCCGAGCGCGACACCCTCACCAATATAGTATATATGGGTATGGGCGAGCCTCTCGACAACCTCGACAATGTGATGCGCTCCCTGGAGATTATGACCGCCGATTGGGGTTACGGGTGGAGTCCTACCCGCATCACCCTCTCCACCGCGGGTGTTATCCCCGGACTGCGTCACTTCCTCGCCGAGAGTAATGTGCACCTTGCCGTGTCGCTCCACAACCCCTTCCCCGAGGAGCGCAAGGAGATTATGCCCATCGAGAATGCCTACCCGATAAAAGAGGTGGTCGAACTGCTCCGCAAGCACGATTTCAGCCACCAGCGCAGGGTTAGTTTTGAGTATATCGTGTTGAAGGGTCGCAACGACAGCCCCGCACATATCAAGGAGTTGTGCCGACTGCTTGGCGGACTGAGTTGCCGCATCAACCTCATCCGCTTCCACGCCATCCCCGACTCCCCCTTTGTCAGCCCCGACCTGGAGACCGTCACCCGCTTCCGCGACACCCTCACCCGCAAAGGTCTGATGACCACCATCCGTGCCTCGCGCGGTGAGGATATTCAAGCCGCCTGCGGCTTGCTATCTACAAAAAAGACATCTAATCGGTAAATTTGGTGTTGCGGGTGCTTCCGAGATTGCTCACATACGTCAAGTATGCTCGCAACCTCAGAAACACCTGCGCCTAAAATTTCCTCGATTATATGCCTTTTTTGGGGTGCTTACGAAGCCATCTGGCTTGTAAATTTTGCACTTCCCTTGTGAGTCAAATGCTCATTTACTTTAAGTAAACTCCGCTTTGCCTCCCTTCGCGAAGCCCAAAATTTCCTAAGCCATATGACTTCGTGAATTCAAAATTCAAGATTCAAAATTCAAAATAGGATAAAACCTGAGAGTGGTATCGAACCACTCTCAGGTTTGTTTTGATAGGGCGGATAGGAGTA
>JAFNVE010000055.1 GCA_017379955.1 Tidjanibacter sp.
GCGGTGGCTGCCACTACTGCTGCCGTAACGATGGGTGGCTTTACGATTACGGGTGATGATGAAGAGCCTGCCGAGCCAGCATATCAGGAGCCGAGCGAAGATAGAACTATCACCCTCGGTGCTGGCGGTATTTTGGAGAGCGAGCAGGATGGAGTGAAAGTTGTGCGTAGTGAGCTTGTAGATGCAGAGGCGGATGAAGATAACCTATCGAAACTTTATGACCCAACGCGCGAACTCGCTCGTTATCAGCGACCTCCTATCCAGATATTGGAGAATCGTGCCTCGGAAGTTGAGTTCTCGCAGGAGGAGATTATCGAGAATAAGAATATCATCCAGCAGACGCTCGAAAACTTCGGCATACGCATCAATCGCATCAAGGCGACTATCGGCCCGACCGTTACTCTCTATGAGATTGAGCCTGCGCAGGGTGTGAAGATTAACCGCATCAAGAGCCTTGAAGAGAATATTGCGCTCGACCTTAAAGCACTAAGTATCCGCTATGTGGGTCTTATTCCGGGTAAGGGTACGATTGGTATCGAGATTCCTAACCGCACTCGCGAGACGGTGTCGTTCTTCTCGGTTGTCAAGTCGTTGAAGTTCCAGGAGAGTAAGTATGAGCTTCCAATCGTGCTGGGTAAGACTATTCAGAACGAAACCTTTGTGATAGACCTCGCCAAGATGCCTCATTTGCTTGTGGCGGGTGCTACGGGTCAGGGTAAGTCGGTGGGACTCAATGTGATAATTAGCTCGCTGCTATATAAGAAGCACCCTGCTGAGTTGAAGTTTGTGATGGTTGACCCAAAGAAGGTTGAGCTTTCGCTCTACTCCAAATTGGAGCGTCACTTCTTGGCGAAGATGGAGAGCGAGGAGGATGCAATTTTGACCGATACTCAGAAGGTTGTAAATACTCTCAACTCCCTCTGCAAGGAGATGGAGGCTCGCTATGAGTTGTTGCGCAGGGCGCAGGTGCGTAAGATTTCGGAGTACAACGATAAGTTCCTGCAACGTCGTCTGCCGCCCGATCCACATAATCCAAATGGTCTGCTCTCGCACCGCTATCTTCCCTATATTGTGGTTGTTGTCGATGAGTTTGCCGATATGATTATGACGGCAGGTAAGGAGGTTGAGGCACCTATCACTCGTCTTGCTCAGTTGGCGCGTGCGGTGGGTATTCACCTTATTATCGCCACTCAGCGACCCGATGTAAAGGTTATTACCGGTCTTATCAAGGCCAACTTCCCTGCTCGTATTGCGTTCCGAGTGACCTCTATGGTCGACTCGCGTACCATTATCGACCAGCCTGGCGCAAACCAACTTATTGGTCAGGGCGATATGCTTATGCTGATTAATGGCGAACTCACCCGCTTGCAGTGCGCCTTCCTTGATACGCCCGAGATTGAGCGCATTACAGACTTTATCAGTCGCCAAAAGGGCTATCCTACGGCTTATCAGTTGCCCGACTTTGTGCCCGAGGGTGGGGCTGCGTCGATGGGTTCGGAGCCTGCGGGAGAGATTAACTACGACCCTATGTTCCGCGAGATTGCCAACTTTGTTGTGCAACACCAACAAGGCTCAACATCATATATACAGCGCAGATTTACAATTGGTTATACCCGAGCAGCGCGAATTATGGACCAACTCGAAAGTGCCGGTATTGTAGGCCCTGTGGATGGTGGTAAGCCCCGCGAGGTGTTGGTATATGATATGAACGAGGTGGCTCGAATTTTGGAGAGTCTTGGCCTCTAACGAAGAAAATTATGAGAAAGTTTTTGTATATTTCTGCTCTTATCATTGCCCTGCTTTGTGGTCAGCGAGTTGAGGCTCAGAGTGCCGACCAGATGGTGGCGCGTGTGACAAGTTTCTTTGCCGAGCGTGCAGATGGCTATCGTGTGCGCTTTGTGGTCAATATGGAGGGTATGGATGCCCAGCGTGGTGAGTATGTGGTGGCTGGCAAAAAGTACCACATTGAGGTTATGGGGCAGGAGCAGTTCTCAGATGGACTCTATCGCTATGGTGTGGATGGGGTGAATATGGAGGTTACGATTGACCGCATAGACCCCGAGAGTCGCAATCTGCTTGTCAACCCTTTGCGTGCCTTTGACTTTGGCGGTGAGGCCTTTGAGGTGAGCGTGGCGGGTGAGAGCGATACGGCGGTTGGTCGTGCCGTGGTGCTCCATCTTGTGCCCCGTGAGGGTGTGCTCGATGGTGTGCGCAGGGTGGTGCTCTATGCTTTGCCCGATGATGGTCGCCCCGTGGAGTTGCGCTACGATTTCAATGGCCTGGAGCTGAGTGTTCAGGTGGAGAGCGTGGAGAAGTTGAAGAGTGTAAACGATAAGAAGTTCCAATTCTCAGCAACGGAATTTAAGAATTACGAAATTATTGATTTTCGATAGAAAGCCGTCTGATTGATAGGTTTGGGATTTGTAATGAATTAACACCGAGAGCAATTCGAATTGCTCTCGGTTGTTTTTTTTTGGGGGGGGGCGGAGTTTAGGGAGTTTAGGGAGTTTAGGGAGTGTAGGGATAATCCTTAAGTTCCTTAAATTCCCTAAATTCCTTAAACTCCTTAATTTCCTTAATCTCCCTTAACCTCTATTCGCTTCCCTTCACCTCTCTTTGTCTTTCAATTTTGCATTTTGGGTATTATAGGCTGAAATTCACACCGTATGCCACTTTTTTTGAGGTCGATTTGTTTGGTCGAAAAGAAAAAAAGTAGTACTTTTACACGGTTATAGTAACAAGATAAAAAATGGCAGACGAAAGGATACAAAAAATTAATATTGAGGAGCAGATGAAGAGCGCCTACATCGACTATTCGATGTCGGTTATTGTTTCTCGTGCTTTGCCTGATGTGCGCGATGGTATGAAGCCTGTGCACCGTCGTATTATGTACGATATGAGCCACGAGCTCGGCCTCTACTCCAATAAGCCTACCCGTAAGAGTGCGAAGATTGTCGGCGATGTGTTGGGTAAATTCCACCCCCACGGCGACAGTTCGGTATATGATGCAATGGTGCGTATGGCCCAGTGGTGGAGCCTTCGTTATCCGCTGGTAGATGGTCAGGGTAACTTCGGTTCGATGGATGGTGATAGCGCAGCAGCAATGCGTTATACCGAGGCTCGTATGCGTAAGATTGCCGACGAGGTGATGGCTGATATTGACAAAGACACCGTGGACTTTATGCCCAACTACGACGACTCGGAGAAGGAGCCTACCGTGCTTCCCACCCGAATTCCTCTCTTGTTGGTAAATGGTTCGTCGGGTATCGCTGTCGGTATGGCTACCAATATGGCACCCCACAACCTCTCGGAGGTGTGCGATGCTATCTGCGCCTATATTGACAATCCTGAGATTGAGGTTTCGGAACTCACCAACTATGTTAAGGGTCCCGACTTCCCCACAGGTGGTATCATCTACGGCTACGAGGGTGTCCGCGAGGCACTCGAGACAGGTCGTGGTAGGGTAGTGATGCGTGCACGCACCGAGATTGAGCATACCGCTTCGGGTCGTGAGTGCATCATCGTTACCGAGGTGCCCTATATGGTCAATAAGGCCGAGATGATTAAGAAGATTGCTGCCCTTATCAACGAGAAGAAGATTGAGGGTATCTCCTATATCAACGACGAGAGTAACAAAGAGGGTATTCGTATCGTCATCATCCTCAAACAGGATGCTGTGTCGAGCGTAGTTCTCAATACTCTTTACAAGAACACCCCCTTGCAGAGCACCTTTGCAGTGAATAATATCGCGCTGGTGGGTGGTCGTCCTATGATGCTCAACCTCAAAGATATGATTAAGTACTTTGTTGAGCATCGTCACGAGGTGGTTATTCGTCGTACCAAGTTTGACTTGGCAGCTGCGGAGCGTCGTGCACACATCGTGCAGGGTCTGTTGATTGCTCAGGAGAATATCGACGAGATTGTTGCTATCATCAAGGCTTCGAAGACTCCCGACGAGGCTAAGGCTACCTTGATGAACCGCTTTGAGTTGTCGGAGATTCAGGCAACTGCCATTATCGATATGCGTCTGCGTGCGCTCACCGGTCTGGAGCACGGCAAGCTCACCGAAGAGTATGCTGAGTTGTGCGCTAAGATTGATGATATGCGTGACATCCTTGCTACTCCCGAGCGTCAGTTCGGTATCATCAAGGAGGAGACCATGGAGATTAAGGAGAAGTATGGCGATGAGCGTCGCACCGAGATTGTGATGGCTGCCGGCGAGTTCAACCCCGAGGACTTCTATGCAGACGAGGAGATGGTAATCACCATTTCGCACATGGGCTACATCAAGCGTACTCCTTTGACTGAGTATCGTAGTCAGCGTAAGGGTGGCGTAGGCTCAAAGGGTAGCGCAACACGCGACGAGGACTTTATCGAACATATCTATGTGACGACTATGCACAACACAATGTTGTTCTTCACTGAGAAGGGTCGTTGCTATTGGCATAAGGTATACAATATTCCCGAGGGTGCACGCTCGTCGAAGGGTCGTGCAATCCAGAACCTGATTCAGATTGAGCCCGATGATAAGGTAAGAGCCTATATCACAGTGCGTAACCTGGACGACAAGGAGTTCGTGGAGAACAACTATATCGTGATGGCTACTCGCGAGGGTATCATCAAGAAAACCAAGTTGGAGGCATACTCGCGTCCTCGCCAGAACGGTGTCAATGCGATTGTTATCCGTGAGGGCGACCAGCTTATCGATGCGCGCCTGACAAGTGGCAAGGCGGAGATTCTGCTTGGCACTATGGAGGGTAAGGCTATCCGCTTCAACGAGGAGAAGGTTCGTCCTATCGGCCGTGTAGGTGCTGGTGTTCGTGGTGTCGAGATTGAGGGCGACAACCGAGTTGTTGGTATGGTATGCGTTGAGCCTGATGACGACAAGACAATCCTCGTGCTGAGCGAAAACGGCTATGGTAAGCGTACCGATTTGGACGACTACCGCGTAACCAACCGTGGTGGTAAGGGTGTCAAGACTATCAATGTGACCGAGAAGACGGGTCAGCTGGTATCTATCCAGGCTGTGAGCGATGAGGATGATCTGATGATTATCAATCGCAGCGGTATCACTATCCGTACCTCGGTGAGCGATATTCGTGTGGCAGGTCGTGCTACGCAGGGTGTGAAGATTATCAACCTTCGCGACGGCGACCAGATTGCATCGGTTACAACCGTTCTAAAGAGCGACGAGCAAGTTGCTGATGGTGAGGTAGTTGTAGAGGGTGATGCAACGGAATCGACCCCTCAGGAATCATAGTAATAAAGAGAACTATTAACCAATAACTAATTGACGAGATAGAAATTAATTAATTAACAATCACTTTAATCACTTTTTATTATGAAACGTTTATTGATGGCGGTAGCAGCAGTATTGGTAATGGCTGCTCCCTCGTACGCCCAGATGGGTGGCTTCGGAATGCCCGGTAATGTACAGAAAGTAGAGGTAGACACTGAGGGCGTAATGAAGAAGATTACCAAAGCAGAGAAGGATTTGGCAAAGAAGGCAACCAAATCGTCGACTTGGATCAACTACGGTAAGGCTATGTTGGATGCCTATACTGTTTACTCGAAGAACGTTTACGATGGTCTGAACACTATGAACGCTGCTGTGATGTTTGGCGAGCCCACTTCGCAGGAGAATGTTAATGTAGGTGGCGTAGATATGGTAAAGATTGTCTATACTCCCGAGTTCGTAGCATACGCTGATGCAAATGGTAACATTGCAGGTTGGGACTTCCCCGTAGAGCTTGTTCCTGGTGCATTGGATAAGGCTATCGAGGCTTACAACAAGGCTTTGGAGCTTGATTCGAAGGCTATGATGCAGGTTATGGGTGGTATCAACAGCATTACCGACGCTCTGTTGAAGAACGCTAGCTTCGCTTACGGTGCTGGTCAGTACAACAAGGCTGGTGACCTCTTCAAGCTTGCTTACGAGATTTCGGATTCGCCCGCTATCTTGAACTTGAACTTTGCAGCTCTTTATAATGCAGGTTTGGCTTACTTCTTCGGCGAGAGCTATCAGGCTTCGTTCGACGCTTTCAAGGCAGCTGCTGATGGTGGCTTCGAGCAGGAGGGTGATGCATATTACTTCCAGTATCAGGCTCTGAAGGAGATGGCTTCGGGTGACGAGATTAACAAGGAGGTTTTGGCACCTGCAAACGATATGCTGATGGCTGGTTTCGAGAAGTATCCCGAGAACGCTAAGATTATCGAGTGCCTCACTGACTACTATGTAAGTATGGGTGAGGATCCCGCAGCTGTTATTCCTTTGGTAGAGGAGGCTATTGCTAAGGATCCTAACAACGCTTCGTTGTGGAACGGTCTGGGTCGTATCCAGAATGGTCAGGGCGACATCGACGGTGCTTTGGAGAGCTTCGTAAAAGTTGCTGAGTTGCTTCCCGACAACGACGGTGCACAGTACAGTGTTGGTTACCTCTACATCAGCAAGGCTGACAAGATGTTCCGCGACGCTAACGCTAAGACCTACTCGGGTCAGGCTGAGTACGACGCTGCATTGAAGGAGGTTAACGAGGTATATGCTAAGTCGATCGAGCCTCTGGAGAAGGCACACGCGCTCAATCCTGCCGATAAGGCTTATGTTGAGTACTTGCGTAGCGTATGCTTCCGTCTCCGCGATATGGAGGGTATGATGGACAAGTACAACAAGTACAACGACCTTCTTAAGACTATGGAGTAATCAAAACTTCTTTATAAACACCAAGCCCGAGCCTCGAAAGGTTCGGGCTTGTGTTTTTAAATTCAAAATGCAAAATGATACAACCGAGAGATATTCGATATATCTCTCGGTTGTTGTTGAGAATTATGGGAATTATGAGAATTATGGGAGATTAAGGAGTTTAGAGAATTTAGGGAAAACCATTTAGATTCTTTGTGTAACAATTGGGTTATTCGGGTTTAGGGAATACCATCGTAGATGGTGCAAATGAAATATAGGTAAGATTAGTCAAGCTTGCTTGAACTAA
>JAFNVE010000056.1 GCA_017379955.1 Tidjanibacter sp.
GATGACGGAAACACCGCCTGCCTTGATCAGAGTTTCAAAGCCCTCTTTCAGGTAAATGTCCTCGCCGGTACAGACGGGGATGCAGGTGCTGTTTCTCAGGCGTACATACTGATCGGTGTACATCCAGGGCACCATATCCTCGATCCAGGCGATGTTGTACGGCTCAATGCGCCGGGCAAACCGGATGCAGTCCTCCACGCACACATGACCGAAACATTTGAGCAGCTCCTCATCGCCCATCGGCGAGCGATACCCTTGTTCCAAATTTTTGTTCATTTTATATGTCTACTTTATCAGAAAGGTATTCTGGCTTAGGAAATTTTGGGCTTCGCGCAAGTGAGGCAAAGCGGAGTTTACATAAAGTAAATGAGCATTTGACTCACAAGAGAAGTGCAAAATTTACAAGCCAGATATCTTTTTTACTGGTGCTCGGGGCGAAGAAGGTCTTGTACTACCTTCACGGGCGAGAAGGTAGTAATCGGCACCTCCACAAACAGGGTGTTCCAATTAGCCATCGCGCCGTTCCACAGACCGGGCAACTCCTGAGCACGCAACTCGCGGCCGTCTGCCGACTTGGAGGAGATAAAACCTGTCTTGGGGTCGGTATATTTCATCAGGTCGTACTTGCTACCGTCATATCGGCTCACTGCGCATACCAAATCCACGGGGTTGAAGTGGGTTGCGCTCTTCATCAGGTGCATATCCTCGGCAGCAATCTGGCTCGACTCGGCAATCTGCAACTGCTCGCGGCCCTCCTCGTCGCGTACCCAGAAGGGACCACCACCAGGCTCGCCCTCGTTCTTCACCATACCGCACACACGCATAGGACGGTCGAGAGAGCTGATAATCAACTCGCGCGACGCACCCTCGGGCAGAGCGCAGCACAACTCATTGCGCAGGAAGTCGGCAGCCTCAGCCTCCTTATCCTCGCCACGCTCAAAGGCGCGCAAGAGCTCGAAAGCCTTGTCCTGCAAGCGGAGCAACTCACCAGCCAACACCTTCTTATAGGTCACCGTGTCGGCCTTGCGCGAGTCGGTAGTCACATTGTCGATATTCTTAACAAAAATCACATCTGCGTCCAGCGCGTTCAGGTTGGCCAGCAGTGCGCCGTGACCTGCGGGGCGGAAGAGCAACTTACCCTCGGCAGTGCGGAAGGGGGTGTTGTCGGGATTCACAGCGATAGTATCGGTTGCGGGGCTCTGCTGCGAGAAGGAGATATCGAACTTCTTGCCGAACTTCTCCTCATAGAAGCCCTGACGCTCAGCCAGAAGTGCCTCAAAGCCAGCCTGATGCTCGGGCGAAACGGTAAAGTGGATAGTTGCCTGGTCGCCATTGCAAGCGTAGAGCGCAGCCTCCACAAGGTGCTCCTCGACGGGCTTGCGTGCGCCATCGGGGTAGGCGTGGAAGGTAACCAGACCCTTAGGCTTTTTGCCGTAGCCCAGGCCGTCGATGATGATATTCTTCACCACCTCCTTATCCTCGCTCTCGGCACCAACATAGTTGCAGAGCTCGGGATAGAAGGCAAATTTTTCCACATTGTCAATCAACTTATCAATGCCGGCTGTGCGTTTGTCGTCGTTCACATACTCAAAAAGCTCCTTGAACATACGGGTAGCAGCACCCGATGCGGGGACAAACTTGATGGTCTTCAATTCCGCAGCCTTGCTGTCATAGTAGTTCTGAGCAGCCTCCTTCTCGCTCTCGCTGAGCTGGCGAACACCGTCGCCACCCGATGCCGCGCGTACCACGGCAAGCGAGGGGAAGCCTGTACGGAAATTCTCAATCTGCTGATTTACAGCCTCGACGCTCAATCCACGAGCCTCAATCTGAGCAATGTCTTGTTCGTTAAACATTTTTGTACAATTTAGGTTTAGGTTCTTATTTAGGTTATTTTGTTGATTCTCTTTATGCGATAATAATCTCTCAAAGTTAATATTTTTTTCTCGATTAGTAGCAAACTTATTTACCACAATCTTCTCCCTCTGTCGTTAAAATCCGCACAAGGGCAGAAAAAAATGTTAAAAAAGAGCCTTAATGTATATAGTACTAAGGTGATTGTGTTATCTTTGCGAGAAAAGCAGGATACTTAATTAGTTAGGTTATGATTACATTTTTGGAGATATTAGCACTTCTATTTATTGTGGTCGGGGTGTTAGGTAGTATTCTGCCCGCACTGCCCGGCCCTCCCATCTGTTATGTTGGTATGCTTCTGGTCCATTGGTCGACCGGTGCTTTCGACACCAACACACTGCTTATGTGGGCAGTTATCGTGGTGGTAGTCACCATCTTAGACAACCTCCTTCCCATCTGGTTTACCAAGAAGTTCGGTGGCTCAAAGCGTGCTGCGTGGGGCGCAACAATCGGCGTACTCGTAGGACTCTTCCTCGGCCCTGTGGGCGTACTGTTCGGCCCCTTCTGTGGTGCGCTTATCGGCGAACTCAGCCTCGATAGCAAGGATAGCACCCGTGCCTTCCGCGCTGCCTTCGGCTCCTTTGCCGCATTTATCTTTGGCGTGGGATTGAAGTTGGCGTGCTGCATCGCCATTGCAGTACCTCTGGTGAAGTCTATCTTCTAACGCACAATCACTTAAACGTAATAAGACTATGAAGAACAAAATGTTTGCTTTGCTGGCACTGCTCTGCGGAGTTATGTTGTCGGCTTGTGGGAGCAACTACTCCTACGAGAGCGTAAAGGGCGACCCCACAGGTGCGCGCATCTACACGCTCGATAACGGTTTGAAGGTCTACATGGCACCCAACAGCGAGGAGCCCCGTATCCAGACCTACATCGCGGTAAAGGTTGGTGGTAAGAACGACCCCAGCGAGACTACCGGTATGGCTCACTACTTCGAGCACCTTATGTTCAAGGGTACTCATCAGTTCGGTACCTCCGACTACGAGGCTGAGAAACCCCTCCTTGACGAGATTGAGCGTCTGTTCGAGGTGTATCGCAAGACCGAGGACGAGGCTGAGCGCAAGGCTATCTACAAGGTCATCGACTCGATTAGTTACGAGGCAAGTAAAATCGCCATCCCCAACGAGTACGACAAACTGATGGCTGCTATCGGCTCGGACGGCACCAACGCCTACACCGGCTACGACCAGACCGTATATGTTGAGAACATCCCCTCGAACCAGGTGGAGAATTGGGCACGCATCCAGGGCGACCGTTTCAAGAACGCTACCGTGCGTGGCTTCCACACCGAGCTCGAGACTATCTACGAGGAGAAGAATATGTCGCTCACCCAGGATAGCCGCAAGGTATCCGAGGCGATGCTCCGCAGCCTCTTCCCCAACCACCCCTACGGTCAGCAGACCATCCTCGGTAGTCAGGAGCACCTCAAAAATCCCTCGATTACCAACGTGAAGGCCTACCACGCAAATTGGTATGTGCCCAACAATATGGCTGTCTGCGTATCGGGTGACTTCGACCCCGAGGTGATGATTGAGACCATCGACCGCTACTTCGGCGATATGGTACCCAACCCCAACCTGAAATATCTCGACGTACCCGAGTTGGAGCCCTTGAAGGAGGTTGTTCGCACCGACATCTACGGTCTTGACGCTGAGAACGTACTCTTGGCTTGGCGCTTGGGTGGCTACACCAGCGAGGATGCACTCATCGGCGATATCGCATCGGGCATCATCAACAACGGCTATGCAGGTCTTATCGACCTCAACATCAACCAGCAGCAGAAGGCCCTCTCGGCATCGGGTGGCACCGAGTTCCT
Organism: Tidjanibacter sp.; assembly: GCA_017379955.1. Lineage (GTDB taxonomy): Bacteria > Bacteroidota > Bacteroidia > Bacteroidales > Rikenellaceae > Tidjanibacter. The sequence goes on from JAFNVE010000056.1 coordinate 3,731, forward strand.
CGCAGACTACGGTATCTTCGAGCTGGCAGGTCGCCCCAAGACAGGTCAGACCCTGGAGGAGGTAGCAGAGTTGCTCCTCGCCGAGCTTGACAAGCTCCGCAAGGGCGAGTGGGACGAGAGCCTCATCGAGGCAACAGTAAACCAGGCGAAGATTCGTCAGGAGCGTTACCTCGACAGCAACGACGGTCGTGCAGACCAGTTCGTGACCTCGTTCATCAACGGCAGCACCTGGGAGGATGAGGTGAACTACATCGAGCGCCTCTCGAAAATCACCAAGGAGGATGTTATCGCGTGGGCAAACGAGAAACTCGGCGACAACTCCTACGCTATCGTCTACAAGCGTCGTGGCGTGGATGAGGGCGAGCTCAAAATCGCGAAGCCCGCAATCACCCCCATCGCTACCAACCGTGACGCAGTGAGCCCCTTCCTCGCAGAGATTCAGAACACTCCCGTAAAGGAGATTGAGCCTGTGTTCATCGACTTCGAGAAGGACCTCTCGCGCTTCAACATCAAGAACGACATCGAGGTACTCTACAAGGAGAACACCTCGACCGACCTCTTCGAGCTCAGCTTCGTATTCGAGACCGGCTCGTTCCACGATCCTCTGTTCAGCACCGCAGTAAGCTACTTCGACTACACCGGCACCACCGACCAGACTCCCGAGCAGCTCGCAGCAGAGCTCTACCGTCTGGCGTGCAACGTGCGTGTATCGGTAGGTGGCAACCGCACCCGCGTGAACATCAGTGGCTTGCAGGAGAATATGGTGGAGGCTATCCGCTTTGCTGAGAATTGGCTCGCAAACTGCGTAGGCGACGAGGCAGTATTGGAGGGTCTGAAAGCTGACCGTATGCGCTCGCGCGCAAATGCTAAGCTCGGCCAGAGCCAGAACCAGAGCGCACTCCAGAACTATGTGGCATTTGGTCCCGAGTATATCCGTCTGACCACCCTCACCGACGCACAGCTGATGGGCGCAAAGAGCGACGAGCTGCTCGCAAAGGTGAAGAACCTGATGAACTACAAGCACCGCATCGTATACTACGGTCCCGCATCGGAGAAAGAGGTGGCAGCACTCCTCAACGAACACCACAACACACCCGCACAGCTGCTCGACACACCCGCACGCGTGGAGGTACCCTTTGCACCTACCCCCACAAACAAGGTGTTCCTCGCACAGTATGACGCTGCACAGATTCGCTATATGCAGATCTCAAACCGTGGCGAGAAGTTCGACCCCGCAAATGATGCAGAACTCGCAATCTACAACGAGTACTTCGGTGGCGGTATGAACGCTATCGTATTCCAGGAGATGCGTGAGGCACGCGGCTTGGCATATTCGTCGTCGGCACGCCTGGTGAACCCCCAGGAGAAGTATGACACATACACCTTCCAGGCAACCATCGCTACTCAGAACGACAAGATGACAGACGCAATCGAGGCATTCGACGAGATTATCAACGAGATGCCCGAGAGCGAGGCAGCATTCAACGTGGCAAAGAGCTCGCTCATCAGCCGTCTGCGCACAACACGCACCATCAAGAGCAGCGTGCTCTGGGCATACATCACCGCACAAGACCAGGGCGTAGACTACGACCGCAACCGCAACATCTACGAGGGCGTGCAGTCGGCAACACTCGAGTCGGTAAAAGCAACCCAGCAGAAATGGGTCAAAGACCGCCCATACCACTACGCAATCCTCGGCGACATCAAAGCACTCGATATGAAGAAGCTGGAGTCGCTCGGTGAGGTAACCATCCTGACCCAGGAGGAGATTTTCGGTTACTAGTAGTTTTGAGTTTTTCTCCGCTTTTTGTAAAAAGCGGAACCAAAAACTTTTGTACTATTAGTTTGCGGTTTTAGGAATAACTTTGCAGTTATTACGACAAAAAAGAGATATGGAGTTTGTTCAAGTAAACTTGACAACTCCATATCTCTTTTTCATCGTACCCTCTACGAGGGTATCCCCTAAACCCGAGAAACCTAAATTCTACACAAAGAGTCTAATTTAAAAC
>JAFNVE010000057.1 GCA_017379955.1 Tidjanibacter sp.
AATATCGTAGTTCTCCACAACAATACCGGCAGGAAAGTTCAAAGGCGACGAGGTGAAGTTCAGCACGCCCTTGATACCGGCATTGACGATAGGCACCACACAATCTGCCGCTGCACGGGCAGGACACGAGAGGATTACCATATTGATATCCAACTCAGCCACCGCCTGCTCAAAGTCCGCCATTGCGATACAGGGAACATCATCGATAACCGTACCCACCTTTTCGGGATTGGTATCAAACGAGGCCACAATTTTGAGTTTCAGACCCTTACCATTAAAATATTTAGTAATCGCCTGTCCCAAGTGACCCATACCAATCACACCAATATTCTGGTCGGTCGATGCATCAAGAATCGTACTGATAAAGTCAATCAGCACCTGCACATCGTAGCCCTTCTTGGTATCGCTCGAAAAACCAATCAACATCAAATCCCTGCGCACCTGAACAGCAGTAATGCCGTGAAGAGCTGCCAAAACGTGAGAAAAGACGTGGGTAATACCCTGACGACGCAAACGAATCAGAGTACGACGATACTCGCTCAGTCGCTCAACAGTCTTTTCGGGGATGTTGGTTGGAACAGTTGCCATAGCGGAAGGTTATTTAATAGGTATTAGAATACAAGTTTAACGATGAAGGAGTTCTTACCGCCTACCTCACCGATAACATAGAAGATACGCTCCTCGGCAGCACCACTCTCGGTATCCTCCCACACCTTCAAGACAACCTCGTCGCCAAGTTTTACCTCAGCATTGTAGTTCACGTACAACTCTTTCAGGGGGAGTTTGGAGGTAACATCAAAACCGATAGAGTCCAAAGCCCACTCCACATAGTTCACGTTATTAACGTGGCCGTTCATATCCAGGTCGGAGTAACGGGCTGTGTGGCTACCCACCTGCTGAGGCTCTGCACCGGCGGGAAGGGTAATCTTAGGAGCCTGCTCGGCAATTACATCCTCACAGATGCAACGCTCTTCGTCCTCGGCAAGTTCGGTATATTTGGTCAGTCGGCGCGAGTCAATATCAATCACCAGCCACGAAGTGGTAGCCTCGATAGCAGCACGGCCTGCATTGTCGGTAACGACAAAATCACGGAAATAGAGGTAACCGTTTGCCCCTTTATGCCACGACTGCAAGTTCACCTTATCACGCCACTGAGGAGTGTGGTTGAAACGCACATGCAAACGCGAGAGTACCCACGCCTTGCGGGTGATATGCATAGCATCGTAGCCAACACCCAGATAGTTTGCGTGCTGGTTGGCAGCCTCTTGCGCCAAATTCAAAAACGCAGTAGGCAGCATACGGGAGTTGATATCACTCTCGTAACAAGCAACCTCTAAGTCCTGACTATATTTCTCAATCATCTCTTATAATCTGTTTAGTATTTACTCGTCGTATGGTTCGCGGGTGGAGATAAACTCTCTTGCGCGATCAGTTATCTCATCCTCTCGGTCTACCCAGCTACCACGCTCTGTCATCAACTCGCGGAAGGTATTGATAGACTTGGTAATTGGAAACTTGGGCTTCTCCATAGCCTCATACTCTGCTCGCACCGATTCATTAATCGTACGGTCGAAGACATCTTCGAGTGTAGGTCTGAGTTCCGGATTCCACGAGTAGTGGTCGAAGAATTGGGGTTGAGTTGCGGGTATCTTGGTGATAGGATAGATTGTATATTCGGGATTCTGTCGCCAAACAATTGTCTCGACAGTGTTATCCTTAATATTAAAGGTAATATCTGCACACTCCGCCACAAGGAAGCCCTGCACAGCACCATCCTTATCATCGACAACATAGTAGTAGGTCTGAGCATTACCCACAATATCGGCCTTATACATCTTGCCGTCACGGAAGTAGTTCTCAATAGTCTTACCCGTCACCTGGTTGTAGCGAGTAGTATCCACCTCGGCAACCATCATCGGGAAGGGCTCGCCGGTAAATACAGCACGCTCAATCTTCTGATCCTTAGTGTAAACATCTACCCTCTTGCTATTAATCTGATTCTGCTCGTTCCACATAATCGGGTCGATGTGGAGTTGGGCAGTAGAGTCAACAGTAAAGGCAATCAGCGAATCACAAACTACCTGTGCGTCAACGGAGTACATCTTAACGTGCGGGAAGGCAACAATAACCCTATCGGTGCGTTCCTCAGGCGTTTCATCTACAGATATCTCTTCGGTTGTTTCTTCATCAGACACACCCATCTCTGCACCCTCTTCACCATCATCTATCTCTTCTGGCACAGCAGACTCTTCGGCAAGTTCATCTGTCTGCTCAATCTCCGCTATTGCCTCTTCTTCCGCTAACTCGGCATCGGTCATAGCCTCCTCTGCCAAACCTGCATCCTCAGCAGCCTCTGTCGCCTCCTCAGCTGCCTCACTATCTTCTCCCTCAGCGGCAGGGGCTACTGATGTTTCGGGCATCAATATCTCCTCCTCTGCGGCCTCCTGAACGATATTGTCAATCTCGGCAAGAGCAGTAGAGTCGGGGCGGTTGAGTTTAAAATATCCGAGCGAATCGACCGTATAAATAAATATAGAGTCGGAGCGCATATAGACGGTATCGGCATTTTCGGTCTGATAGCTCAGCAGCGATGGGCGGTCGGTAAGCAAGGCCTCGCCCTCGGCACCAATATAGCGGCCATAATCACCAAAAACAATGGTCTTCTCCTCGTCGCTACGCACCTGGATATTATTCCACATCTCGGCATCCTCACTTGCCATATTATAGTCAAGGCTATCTGCCCATATCTCATAGTCGGCTGAGAGGATATATGCATCGCCGCGGAAATGATATCGCTCCTGCTGATAGAAATACTCGCCACTATCGGCACTCAGAATCTCACCCTTGCGATTCCATATCACACTGCGGTCGAAGAACTTGGCTACCTCTGTATCGAAATTATACCCGACCGAATCGGAGCGTAACATATACTCATCATTGCGCAACTCCACATTGCCAACACCCACAATCTCGTGGTCGTCTGCATAGTAGTAACCCTTGTCGGCCTCCATCTGGTTACCCTCCTGCTCCATAGTCGCACCACCCCAGAACTCACCGATAT
>JAFNVE010000008.1 GCA_017379955.1 Tidjanibacter sp.
ATTCAAAATTCAAAATTCAAAATGATACAACCGAGAGATATTCGATATATCTCTCGGTTGTTTGTTTTTGTGAATTATGTGAATTATGGGAGTAATGAGAATTATGGGAGAACTAACTATTTATACTCTTTGAGTAATAATTGGGTTATTCGGGTTTAGGGGATACCCTCGTAGAGGGTACGATGGAAAATAGATATAGGGAAGCCAAGTTTACTTGAACTTCCCTATATCTATTTTTTATCGTAATAGCCACTGAGGCTATCTCTAAACCCGCAAACTAAATAGTACAAAAGTTTTTTGGTGCCGCTTTTTTACAAAAAAGGGGCGAAACCGCTTTTTACAAAAAAGGCTCGAAAATCTTGCTGATAAACTATTTCAGCAGGTTTTTCATTGTTTTGTTCACTATTTGGCGGGTGGCGGTTGTGGTGGCTGTTTGTGCTGCTTTGGCGAGCATTGATTTGCCTGTTCCTTTCTTCGTGCCTCCCTTCTTTGCGCCGCCGCTTGTTATGGACTTGGCCACCGATGTTCCGAGGCTGCGCACGAAGCTTGTTGCTGCTGCGCCTATCAGTGTGCCGAGCAGTCCGCGCCCTATGCCACCACTCTTCTGACACTTCGCTGCTTCGCGCTCCTCTTGTGCTATGCGCTCTGCCTCCTCCTCGGCTGCTGCGGCCTCTGCTGCCTCACGCTCCGCCTCTGCGCTCTGCTCTGTGAGCACCTCGTAGGCACTCACTCGGTCCACCGCCTTGTCGTATGCGCGTATCGCGGCGGGTGCTGCGGCCATCAGCGCACGACGCTCCTCGTCACTTATCGCACCTATCTGACTCAGAGGGAAGAGTATCTTGGCACGCTCCACCATGGCGGGTGCACCCTTCTCGTCGAGGAATGATACGAGTGCCTCACCTGTGCCGAGCTCCATTATTGCCTCCTCGGTGGAGAAGGCGGGGTTGGCACGGAAGGTCTGCGCCGCTGAGCGCACCGCCTTTTGGTCCTTGGGCGTGAAGGCGCGCAGGGCGTGCTGTATGCGATTGCCGAGCTGACCGAGGATATCCTCGGGGATGTCTGTCGGCGACTGGGTGATGAAGTAGACACCAACACCCTTGGAGCGTATCAGTCGCACCACCTGCTCAATCTTATCTATCAGGGCTTTGGATGTGCCGTCGAAGAGCATGTGTGCCTCGTCGAAGAAGAATACCAACTTGGGCAACTCGGCATCACCCACCTCGGGAAGATTCTCGTATAACTCGGAGAGCAACCAGAGCAGAAATGTGGAGTAGAGCTTGGGGTTGAGCATCAGCTTGTCGGCTGCCAGAACGTTCATCACGCCACGACCACCCTCAGTCGCTATGAGGTCGAGGATGTTAAAGGCGGGCTCACCAAAGAATTTGTCGCCACCCTCACTCTCGATAGCCATTAACGCACGCTGGATGGCACCTACCGAGGCGGCAGATATATTGCCATACTCGGTGGTGTATTGCTTGGCATTTTTAGCCACATAGTCGAGCATCAGACGCAGGTCTTTGAGGTCGATGAGGAGCAACGAGTTGTCGTCGGCAATGCGGAACACGATATTGAGTATTCCACTCTGAGTCTCATTGAGTTGCATTAGACGCGAGAGGAGTTGTGGACCCATCTCACTCACGGTGGTGCGCATCGCATGACCACGCTCGCCGTAAACATCGAAGACCCTCACGGGTGAGCCGGCAAACTCGGGGTCGGTGATGCCGAACTCAGCACAACGCTTCTCGATAAAACCACTCATCTTGCCACTCTGACTGATGCCCGAGAGGTCGCCCTTCATGTCGGCCATAAAACAGGGCACGCCCGCCTGCGAGAAGGTCTCGGCAAGCACTTGGAGAGTAACGGTCTTACCGGTACCGGTCGCACCAGCAATCAGTCCGTGACGGTTAGCCATCGACCCCTCAATCGATATGGGGCCTTGTGGCCCATGAGCCACATATAATCTCTTGTCTGCTGTATACATTTTTATACTGTTTTTAGTCGTTGCTTATTTTTAGCAAATATAACGAAAGTTTGGGAATAAATAAATAGTTATTAGGTAGATTTGGGAGCCAAATCTACCTAATAAAAAGACTGAGAGTGGTATCGAACCACTCTCAGTCTTTTATCTATTTTGAATTTTGAATCTTGAATTTTGAATTCACGAAGTCATATGGCTTAGGAAATTTTGGGCTTCGCGATGGGAGGCAAAGCGGAGTTTACTTAAAGTAAATGAGCATTTGACTCACAAGAGAAGTGCAAAATTTACAAGCCAGATGGCTTCGTGAGCACCCCCAACGCCAAATTCACCAATTATACGGCTTTTTTACTCGTCGTTCGAAGCGTTCGGATTAAAAGGCTTAATAATTCCGCGCTTGGAGGAACGGATAAACTCAACCACCAAGTCGCGCTCACGGCTCTGGGGGAACTGCTCCATCACCAGGTCGCAAGCCTTACCATAGAGGCGGCCCTCCTGGAAGATGATACGGAACATATCCTGCACCGCGCCAATCTGCTCGGGGGTGAAGCCACGGCGACGCAGGCCGAGGAAGTTAGCACCCACAAAGGTTGCGGGATAGCGTGCCACCTTAACATAGGGAGGCACATCCTTGGTCAGCAGAGTACCACCACCAATCATTGCGTGCTCACCGATGCGCACAAACTGGTGAACCGCTGCGTGGCCACCGATAATGGCCCAATCGCCAACCTCTACCTCGCCAGCCAGCGAAACGTTATTCACAATCACACAGTTGCTACCCACCTCGCAGTCGTGAGCAACGTGCGCATAAGCCATAATGAGGTTGTTGTTACCAACCACGGTCTTGCCCTTTGCGGCAGTACCACGGTTGATAGTTGCACTCTCGCGTACTGTATTGTAGTCGCCCATCTCGACGGTGGTGTACTCGCCCTTGAACTTCAAGTCCTGAGGAACACCAGCGATTACGGCAGAGGTGTGAATCTTACAACCTTTGCCCATACGAGCACCATCCAACACCACTGCACCCGGGCCAATCCAACAATCATCACCGATAATCACATCGCCCGCAATGTATGCAAAAGGCTCTACGGTTACATTCTCACCCAACTTTGCATCGGGGTGCACATAAGCCAGATTACTAATCATCTTATTTCTCTTTTATCAAGTGTTTTCTTATTCTATAACGTTCTCCACTCGCTCTTTATTGCACTGATAACCAACAAAAAGAGTGCTATATATTAAGCAAGTATCTTCTTTACGAGTTCGGTATTTGCATAGTGTCCGGGGCGGGTTGCCACTACCTTGCCTCGGATGCGACGACCCAGCAGTGCGAGGTCGCCCAGGATATCGAGAAGTTTGTGGCGGGCAATCTCGTTCTCAAAACGGAGTTTGAGGTTATTGAGGTAGCCACCGCTCACCTTGATATCGCTCTTGTTGAAGAGTGCCGACAGACGAGCAATCTCCTCATCACTCACGGGGTGCTCCACAACAACAATCGCGTTGTCAACATCGCCACCCTTAATCAGGTTAGCGTTGAAGAGGAACATAATCTCGTGGAGGAAGACAAACGTACGGCAGGGAGCAATCTCTGCGCGGTAGTTGTCGCTCTCGGCAAAGTGTGCCTGCTGCGCTCCAAGCACCTTGGAGTTGTAGTCTACGGCCACATCGACATCGTACTCATCAGCGGGCAGAAGTCGCACCTCAACGCCCTTCTCAGGAATCGAGAACGACACCTCCTCGGTGACGGTATAGTACTCTCTCTCTGCCTCCTGCTCCTCAACACCCACACGCTCAATCTCTGCCGCGTACTCCTTTGCCGAGCCATCCATGATAGGGGTCTCGGGGGCATTGATATCAATCTCTGCGTTGTCTACACCCAGAGTCCAGAGAGCCGACATGATGTGCTCAATGGTGCTAACCTTAGCCGCACCACACTCAATGGTAGTGCCACGCGAGGTGTCGGTAACGTATGTGCCAAGTGCAGGAACTGAGGGAGTACCCTCCAAGTCTACTCGACGGAAGGTTATGCCGTGGTTTGCAGGGGCGGGCTTAACACGCATTGTAACCTGCAATCCTGTATGAAGTCCTTTTCCAGAAAAAATTATTTCTTCTCTTATTGTTTGCTGTTTCAAGCCCATAGGGGTAATGGTTTGCTAATTACGGCTGCAAAGGTATTAATTTTTTACAAAGAATAGGAAATTATTCCTATTTTTGTAGAATAATTTTGAACTTTATGAACGAAAGCAACAATAAGCCTGTGCAGCGCAAAGAGCGTGAGCGTCTGAACCTCCCGTTTCGACAGAGGAAATTCGACCTCGGCAGATGGGTATATGCCCATCGCAAGGCGTTGTTGGCAACGGTTATTCTCTATCTTGTTCTTGCAATTTCGTTTGTAACGGTGCGTATCGTACTCGAGAAACAACAACACGACTCGGAGATATATTACTTTGACCCTGAGGAGTTTGAGCGTCTGCAAGAGGAGCTTGAAAGAGCACAGGAACTCAACCGAATGCTCAACGAGATGCAAGAGCCGCAAGGTCCCGTACAGAATAGGGTCTCGAACGAAAACGCTGCCGATACGGGCGAGGAGTTCCGCAACGATAAGGGACTTGATGCACGCGAGATTTTCGACCGCGCAGAGGCAGCACAGCAGGCCATGCGCGACAATCGCTCACGCCAGCAACGAGGAGAGCAGGAGATTCAGGATATGATTGACAACCACAACCGCGGTGGCTCTGAGGATGACGGCAAAGAGCCATCTTCGTCGCGCGTGGAGGGCAACGTGATGGTGTCCTATTCGCTGAGTGCGCCCGTGCGCAATGCCGTATATCTCTATAAGCCGGCCTATAAGTGCCAGGGCGGCGGTACGGTCGTTGTCGAGATTACCGTAAATCGCAATGGCGACGTTACGGCAGCCACCGTCAAGAGCACAACTCGCGACGACTACTGTATGACAACTACGGCCGTTGATGCAGCACTCCAATCACGCTTTAACATCGACTCGTCAGCCCCCGAGAAACAGATTGGTACTATCACATATCAGTTTGTGGCTCAATAGTTTAAGTAACAACAAATAAAAATGATACTAACAACAGAAAATATACTCCTCATTGGAGCACTATTGCTCTTTGTCGGCATCCTTGCCAGCAAGATTAGCAACCGCTTCGGAACTCCTATGCTGTTGCTCTTCCTTGCTGTGGGTATGCTCTTCGGAACGGATGGCCTCGGCATTGAGTTTAACTCACCTCGTGCAGCGCAGTTTATCGGTACTATTTCGCTCTGTATCATCCTCTTCTCGGGTGGTATGGATACCAAATTCACCGAAATCAGACCTGTGCTTGGCAAGGGTATCACCCTCGCCACATTGGGCGTTGTGCTTACCACACTGCTGACAGGAACATTTATCTATTTTGTAGCGTCGCTTTTCCGCATCGAACTAACCTTTATGGAGGCTCTGTTGCCCGCCGCCATTGTATCGTCAACCGACTCTGCATCTGTCTTTTCCATATTGCGTGCAATGCGTCAGGGACTGATGTAGAACCTGCGACCGCTGCTGGAGTTGGAGTGTGGTTGTAACGACCCTATGGCGTATGTTCTGACCACCTTCCTGATTGCCATGCTCAGTGGCGATGGTATGGGCGTTGGCGAGTCAATCGGCTGGTTTGTTGCGCAGATGGGTATTGGCGCGCTGGCGGGCTACCTGCTCGGTATTGGCACCGTGTGGTGTATGGAGCATATCAACCTGAATAATAAATCGTTATACTCGGTATTACTCCTCTCGTTCAGCTTCTTCATCTTCTCATTTACCGACCTGCTTGGGGGTAACGGTTATTTGGCGGTATATATTGGCGGTCTGGTTGTCGGCAACAAACGTATACCACACAAACGCCACCTGATGACCTTCTTCGACGGTGTGGCGTGGTTGATGCAGATTGTGATGTTTATTGTGCTCGGCCTGCTGGTCAACCCACACGAGTTGTGGAGCGTGGCACTCTTTGGTGTTGCAATGTCACTCTTCATCACTATCGTCGGTCGCCCTGTCTCGGTATGGCTTAGCTTACTGCCTTTTAAGGGGTTGAGTAGCAAGGCAAGAACATATATCAGTTGGGTAGGACTGCGCGGCGCGGTGCCTATCATCTTCGCCACATACCCGATGGTGGCAGGCTTGGAACACGCCGATATGATTTTCAACTCTATCTTCTGCGTGGTGATTATCTCGCTTATCGTGCAGGGCTCGACAGTGACCAAGATGGCCGAACTGCTCCACCTATCTGAAGAGGAGGAGGTACGCGGCTTCGACTTCGACCTGCCCGACGATGTAAAGGCGGCACTCGTGGAGCGAAAACTGACAGCCGAAAACCTTACCAACGGCAATACACTCAAAGATTTGCATCTGCCCTCCGACACTCTGGTTATGATGATAAGACGTGGCGAGGAGTATATCGTGCCTAAGGGCAACACCGAACTTCGACCGGAGGATATCCTGCTCTTCATCACCCCCGAGAAACAGGCAGAGACCAAGTACGACCGCCGCACCCTGCTCCGCCGCCTGCGTAAAATGAAAAGAGCTAAAAGAAAATAGAAAAAAACCTGAGAGGCACTCGATGTTCCTCTTAGGTTTTTTCTTGTCCAAGGCCCTTCGTAAGGTAGATAACCTAATAACTTTACTCAGCCTCGCGACACCTGCCTGCTTCGCAGGCAATTCCAAGCCTGACCCACCCCCAAGCCCCCGCCTCGGCGGGGGATGTGTCCTCGGCAGAGCCGAGGCAAATATAGCGGGCACGACCGTTTGTAGGTTTCGGAAGTAGCGGGCACGACCGTTTTCTTTAGATTGGGAAAGAGCAAAAGAGAAAGGAGGAAATTTAGGGAAAACCGATTAGACTTTTTTGTAATAGTTAGGTTATTCGGGGTTAGGGGATACCCTCGTAGAGGGTACAAATGAAATATAGGTAGGATTAGTCAAGCTTGCTTGAACTAAATCTTACCTATATTTTGTTTGTAATAACTGCAAAGTTATCGCTAAATCCGCAAACTAAATAGTCCAAAAGTTTTTGGTTCCGCTTTTTACAAAAAGCGGAGAAAAAAAGGACAAAAACATTTTCACAAAAAATTCAGCCTTCGCCTTCGGCGCCTTCGATGCTCAGTTGGAATATTTTGAGTCCGAAGCGGGGGATGATTGCCACTATATGGTCTATTATGTCTGCTTGTGCGAGTTCGAAGGCTCGCCACTCTGTTTGTGCGAGGAAGAGGTATATCTGCAAGGGCAGGCCATACTGTGTTGGTGCGAGTTCTCGTACCATTGAGAGCATCCCTTTGTGTCGTAGTGGCATTTTTTCTATGTAGTCGCTCAGGTATGCGCGGAAGAGGGTGAGGTTTGTCACCTCGCTGTGGTCTGCGGTGAGCGATGTTATATGTTGTGCCACGGCGGGTATGTCGGATAGTGAGGCGAGCTCCTCGGGTGTGCAGAAACGGATGCTACGCACGTCGAGCAGCAGCGAGCGCATCACCCTGCGACCTCCACTCTCCTTCATCGCCTGCTGGTTTATCAGATGGTTGTCGGTGAGAACATAGGGTGGCACGGTGCTTAGTGAGTTGTCGAAGTTACGGATTTTCACGGTGTTTAGCGTCACCTCTTCCACTACGCCCTCTATACCGTGCGAGGGCACCTCCACCCAGTCGCCAACCTTTATCATATGCTCCTGCGAGAGCATCACGCCCGACACAAGGCCGAGTATCGAGTTCTTGAATATGAGGCTGACTACGGCTGCCGAGGCTCCAAGACCTGTGAGTAGCTTGGTGGGCGAGCGGTTGAAGAAGATGGCGATAATGAGGATTATCCCTACTACGAAGATTATTATCTGCAACACCTGCATCATCCCTTTGAGAGGCTTGTTGCGATAGTCGCGCCGACGGTAGAAGATTTCGAAGAGCACCTTCACGGCATTGTTCGCCAGCCCCACCATCAGGAGCACAAAGCTGACGTTGAGCAACTTGACAAATGCCTTTGCCAAACTGCCCTCCTCTACGAATAGCAGTGGCAATGCGGCATAGAGTATCATCAGCGCAACGATTGCCGCCACCTTCGACACATTACCCTCGCTGAGCAGGATTGCCGCCTCTGCCGAGTGGAAACGCCCCCGCAGATGGCGCGCTATCATACGGAGCAGCCAACGGAGGAGCAACCATAGCCCTGCCACCACCAGGAGCACAACAGCCACCCCTGCCACCTCACGCCACACCCCTTGCAGGTGTTCCAGACCGAGCCACCGAAAGAGGGTGTCTAAAAGATGTGTTATATAGTCGTTCATAGTGCATTGTTTTGTGATAGACGTTGCAAATAGAGTGCAATTTCCTATCTTTGCGACTATAAAAACTGCAACTATGAAGGAGATTACTTTGTCGTTTACCGGCCACCGCCCCGAGAAGATAGAGGGGTATAATGCTAATCCGCAAGAGGTGGAGGCGCGTGTGCGTCAGGCACTTGCCGAGGCGACGAAGATGTTCTACCGCCACGGCTACCGCAGGTTTATGACGGGTATGGCTGACGGCGTAGACCTGTGGGCGGCAGATGAGATACTGCGCGCCGTGGAGCGTGGCGAGATGGCCGAGGCCGAGATTGTGGCTGTCGTGCCATTTAAGGGCCACTACCGCACTACACATAACCCCGAACTATATGAGAGAGTGCTGAGCGAGGCCTCGGAAGTGGTCTATGTCTGCGAGAGCTACCACCACAACTGCTACACCCTCAGGAACGACTTCCTGGTGGATAACGCCTCGGCATTGATAGCCTATTGCGAAGGCGTGCAGGGCGGCACGAGATATACGATGGCTCGTGCAAAACGACAAGGAGTAACGGTGTTTGATATCGTTAATCCTTATATGTTTTGAAATGCAAAATGTATGATTCAAAATTAATTATAACCGCCGAGGGATATTCGATATATTCCTCGGCGGTTGTTTATCAAGGGAGGTTAGGGAGATTAGGGAATTATGGGAATTATAGGAATTATAGGAGTAATAGGAGCAATAGGAGCAATAGGAGCAATAGGAGCAATAGGAAATGAGTGAAATTAAGGAGTGTAGGGAATTTAGGGATAGTAGGGACAATCCTTAAACTCCTTAAACTCCTTAAACTCCTTAAACTCCCAACAAAAACCCGAGCGCAATATCAAATTGCGCTCGGGTTTATCCAATTTTGAATTTTGAATCTTGAATTTTGAATTCACGAAGTCATATGGCTTAGGAAATTTTGGGCTTCGTGATGAAAGGCGAGCCGAAGTTTACTTGGCGTAAATGAGGCGAAGCCTTTCGAAGGAAGTGCAAAATTTACAAGCTAGATGATTTCGTGAGCATAGTAATACTACTTAACCTCCTCAAACTCAACATCCTCAGGCTGTGCCTCCTGTGCACCCTGCTGAGCACCACCCTGCTGTGCGCCCTGCTGAGCACCTGCCTGCTGCTGTGCGTAGATATCCTGCGATGCAGCCTGCCAAGCAGCGTTGAGTTTCTCGGTTGCAGCGTCGATACCTGCGATGTTCTGCGACGAGTGTGCGCTCTTGAGCTCTGCGAGTGCATCCTCGATAGCCTTACGCTTCTCAGCGGGAATCTTGTCGCCATACTCTTTGAGCTGCTTCTCGGTCGAGAAGATCATACTATCTGCGCCATTAATCTTATCGATACGCTCGCGCTCCTCCTTATCCTTAGCCTCGTTAGCCTTAGCCTCGTCGCGCATACGCTGAATCTCTGCATCGGTCAGGCCCGACGATGCCTCGATGCGGATATTCTGCTCCTTACCGGTGCCCTTATCCTTAGCCGACACGTTCAAGATACCGTTTGCGTCGATGTCGAAGGTAACCTCAATCTGGGGAACACCACGGGGTGCTGCGGGGATGCCGTCGAGGTGGAAGCGACCGATAGTCTTGTTGTCGCGAGCCATCTGACGCTCACCCTGCAATACGTGAATCTCTACCGAGGGCTGGTTGTCCTGAGCGGTCGAGAATACCTGGCTCTTGCGAGTGGGGATAGTGGTGTTAGCGTCAATCAGACGGGTGAAGACACCACCCAGAGTCTCAATACCGAGCGACAGAGGAGTAACATCGAGCAGGAGGACATCCTTCACCTCACCGGTGAGCACACCACCCTGAATAGCAGCACCGATAGCCACTACCTCATCGGGGTTAACGTTCTTCGAGGGAGCCTTGCCGAAGAAATCCTCAACAACCTTCTGGATTGCAGGAATACGGGTCGAACCACCCACGAGAATCACCTCGTCAATCTGGTTTGCCGAGAGGCCTGCATCCTGCAAAGCACGACGGCAGGGCTCGATGGTTGCGCGGATGAGGTTATCAGCGAGCTGCTCGAACTTAGCACGCGAAAGAGTAGTTACGAGGTGCTGGGGAATACCATCTACGGGCATAATGTAGGGGAGGTTAATCTCGGTCGAGGTCGAGCTCGAAAGCTCAATCTTAGCCTTCTCGGCAGCCTCTTTCAGACGCTGCATAGCCATAGGATCACGACGGAGGTCTACACGATGCTTAGCCATAAACTCCTCTGCGAGCCAGTCGATGATAACGTGGTCGAAGTCGTCACCACCAAGGTGGGTATCACCGTTGGTCGACTTAACCTCAAATACGCCGTCACCAAGCTCCAGAATCGAGATATCGAAAGTACCACCACCAAGGTCGTATACTGCGATACGCATATCCTTGCCAGCCTTGTCCAGACCGTATGCCAGAGCAGCTGCGGTAGGCTCGTTGATGATACGACGAACTTTCAGACCTGCAATCTCGCCGGCCTCTTTGGTGGCCTGACGCTGCGAGTCGCTGAAATATGCGGGAACGGTGATAACGGCCTGGGTCACGGTTTCGCCCAGATAAGCCTCGGCGTCAGCCTTCAGCTTCTGCAGGGTCATGGCGCTGATCTCCTGGGGCGTGTAGTCCTTGCCGTCGATGGAGACCTTGAAGTTGGTGCCCATTTCACGCTTGATG
>JAFNVE010000058.1 GCA_017379955.1 Tidjanibacter sp.
CTCCATAGCCTCGACAGTAGTCATATCCGAGAGATACTTACGCAAAATCCAAGTGCGCTGCATAACCTCACGACTCAGGAGCATATCCTCACGGCGAGTACCAGATGCAATAACATCAACAGCAGGGTAGACACGCTTATTTGCAAGGCGACGATCGAGCTGAAGCTCCATATTACCCGTACCCTTGAACTCCTCAAAGATAACCTCATCCATCTTCGATCCGGTATCAATCAGTGCAGTAGCAATAATTGTCAGCGAGCCACGCTCCTCAGTGTTACGAGCAGCACCGAAGAATCGTTTAGGCTTGTGGAGTGCATTTGCATCAACACCACCCGACAATACCTTACCCGAAGCAGGCTGTACAGTGTTATAAGCACGCGCCAGACGAGTAATCGAGTCGAGCAAAATCACCACATCGTGGCCACACTCAACCATACGTTTTGCCTTCTCGAGCACCATTTCGGCAACCTTGACGTGGCGTGCAGCCTGTTCGTCGAAGGTCGAAGCAACAACCTCTGCCTTTACATTACGAGCCATCTCAGTAACCTCCTCGGGACGCTCATCAATCAGCAGGACAATGAGATATACCTCGGGGTGGTTGTCGGCAATAGCATTTGCAATCGCCTGCAACATCATAGTCTTACCTGTCTTGGGCTGTGCCACAATCATACCGCGCTGACCCTTGCCGATAGGCGAAAAGAGGTCAACAATGCGGGTCGACATATTGTTATGACCATTGCCGGTAAGATTGAATTTCTCCGAGGGGAACAACGGTGTCATATACTCAAACTGCATACGGTCGCGGATATTCTCAGGCGAGAGGCCGTTAATCTCGATAGCCTTCACCAGCGGGAAATACTTCTCACCCTCCTTGGGAGGACGGATAATACCGCGCACGGTATCGCCGGGCTTCAATCCCCAATTCTTAATCTGCGAGGGCGAAACGTAGATATCATCGGGCGAGTTAAGGTAGTTGTAGTCTGCCGATCGGAGGAAACCAAATCCATCGGGCATAATCTCCAACACACCCTCACCCTCGACGGTAACACTATCAATCTCGTGCTGCATCACCTCTGCATCCCACTCAGCATAGGTGGGAATAGATGCAGGCTCGGTGTCGGGACTTACCTCTACCTTGGCTCTGCGACCACGACCTCGCTCGGGATATTGATGTTTGTGCTCCGACTTATGCTCCTGCTCTCTCTCCTGCACAGGCTCATATTGTTTCTCCTGCGCGGGCTCAGGCTGATTCTCGGCACTCTCATCAGCAACCTCTGCCTCTGCTTGGTTCTCCTCGACAACGGGTTGAACAGCCACCTTCTTAGGTCTGCCACGACGTTTCTTCTGTGGCTCGTCGGCCGACACCTCAGCTGGCATCGACTCTACAGGAGTTGCCGCCTCTTTCTGCTCAGCAGGCTCGGGCTGATTTTCAGACACTGGTTTACCGTAAGCAACCTTACGCACACCAAGTCGTTTACGAGGCTGACGAGCAGGGCTGTCACTGCTATTTTGAGCAGCAGGAGCCTCATTATCAGACGATGCACGCTTAACAATCTCATCAATAAGGTCTGCCTTGTTCATAGGCTTTTTAATGCCGAGCAGACGACCAATCTCACGAAGTTCCGAAAGGGTTTTACCTTTCAAAGCATCCATATCTTGCATAGATATACTAAAAATGTAAAATGTACTCTTTTGATTATCATCTCCATCGGGTGACGGAGGTATAGGTTTGCGACGACAAATATAATACTTTTTTCTCTCCCTACAAGTGTGATACCAATACTTTTCGCTAGACAAATATTAATAATTACTGATATTTTCGCTACCTTTGCCTATATGGAGAGGAGAAACAACATAGTAGAACTACTCGTAAAACTTGGCGAGCAACTTGCAGATTTCGGGAACGGCCACCAAAGCAAAGCCGCTATCGAACAGGCGTGCAGCGCAAATGAGTGGTTTTCGCCCGACTCTGTTCGGCGTGCTGTGGAGGCTATCCGTAGTGAGATGCTTGACAGAGCAAAACTAACCGCCTGGCTTGCCGACTACCCCACTCTACCCCTGCCGCAACCGTTGACCGTAGCAATAGTTATGGCGGGCAACCTACCTCTTGTTGGCTTTGCCGATATGCTCTATACCATTGCTGCCGGTTGTACAGCTCTTATTAAACCCTCCTCCAAAGACCCATTGCCACTCTATATTGCCACACTCGTCAACTCACTTGCCGATAGAGAGTTGGTAGGCATACTTAAAGAGGGCGACACTCCCGACGTGGTGATTGCCACAGGTAGTGACAGCAGTGCCGATTATTTCCGTTCGCTCTACCCGGAGGCCACACATCTGATTCGTGGCTCACGCTACTCGGTGGCTCTGCTTAGTGGCTCGGAGAGCAGCGAAGAGTTGCGCCTGTTGGGCGAAGACTGCTTTGAGCACAACGGTATGGGTTGTCGCAGTGTCAGTCGTCTGCTCGTGCCAAGAGGTTACGACTTCGCTCCGCTTATTGAGGCACTGCAACCCTCTCTCACTCTTTGCAGTGCGGGTCACAAGGCGAACTATCGCCAAACACGCGCCCTGCTGACAATGCGCGGAGTACCTTATATTGATGGCAGAGGATTTGTATTGGTGGCCGAGGGCTTAGTATCGGAGGAGCGACTCTCGGTAATCACCTTCTCGGAGTATGATTCAGACGATGATGTGCAGAAATATTTTTCTCAAAGAGCCGAAAAGATTCAGTGCGTAGTAGCACACAATAGCCCCTTTGAGCGCACCGTACCTTTCGGCCAGGCCCAGCACCCCACCCTGAGCGATTATGCAGACGGAGTGGATGTAATCGATTTTTTGAGCCATTGTAGCACTCACAGAGGATAACTCTCGGGAAAATTATTATATTTGCATATAGAAAAGATTACACACAAGACTTAACAGAACAATAGAGTATGTCGATGGTTTTCAAATTCAGGATGATGAGCGACGAAAGCGACGCCTTTGTCCGCGACTATGAGGTGATGTATGATGCAACTCTGCTTGACCTCCACCACTTCATCTGTGCCGAGTTGGGCTATGACGAGGGTGGTATGACCTCTTTCTTTACCTCGAACGATGAGTGGGAGCGACTCCGTGAGTTTACCCTCGAAGATATGGGCGAGGTGAGCGAGGATGCAGCACTGCCGATGGATAGTGTTACTCTGGGTCAGATTCTGCACAAGAAGCGCGACCGCCTCATCTACCTCTTCGATATGTTCGGCAATCGCGCCTACTACCTCGAATTAACAGGTGCAGTAGAGGCTGAGGAGGGCGTGGAGTATCCTCGCACCACCAATGCCAATGGTGCCCCCTCGGATCAGTACGACCCCACCGTTATTCCCGATGACGGAGGCTCGATATTCGACGACGCGATGGGCGACTTCTACGACTTCGAGGGCGACGATGCC
>JAFNVE010000059.1 GCA_017379955.1 Tidjanibacter sp.
CGGCAGGAGTTCGGAGTGTTGTTGCATCGACGGCCTCGACTTTGACATCGTCGTACTCATCAAGGAACTCGCGTGAGGTGCGTGCCAAGTCGTACACTTCATCGGTAGCCTGCGACCAGCTTGTCGCGTTGGTTGGGAACTGCTCTAAAAAGTTTTCAAGTCTGTTAAACATAGCTTGCGGTATTTAGTGTTATTTATCTCTAAAATGTGGAGCCGGGGTTAGCCGGCTCCGGCCTGCATTGCTTATTCGCGGCAGGTAGCCAAGGCCTAGTGGTCTATTCTTCGAGTGCCCAACGCTGCTCCAGGAGGGCGCGGTGCTCTTTGTTAATCTGCTCGGTGCGCTCCATCAACTTGGTGTATTCGGGTGAGAGTCGCTTGAACTCAGCGGTCAGCTCGTCAGCGCGTTTCTTGATGGTTGCGAACTCAGCCTCAAGGCGGTCAAGCTGGCGGTCAATTTTTGCGATCTCTTTTGCGTTCTTGGTCTTCATAATTCACTCTGTTTTAGTTGTTTATCGTAGTGCAAACATAACATCACTATTTAGAACACGCAAGTTAATTCGCAACTATCTACAATAAATAAACACCTTATTTTCGTTGTGTTACAATCATAGCGCACGTGCCTAATGCGCAGACTTGCGATATTTTTCGTATCTTTACCCAAAATTTGAATTTATGATAAAGAAGATAGTTGCCTCTATAATACTCATTCTTGCACTTTGCGGTGTTCCGTTTACGCTCTTTGCGCAGGGGGTAAAGTGTACGATTTCGGGTAAGGTCATCGACCAGCAGAATAGCCCTGTTGCATACGCTTCGGTGGCGATTTACCAATACAAAACACCCATTGCAGGAGTTGTTACCGACAGCGAGGGTAAGTTCACACTTAAAACAAATCATTCCACCGACGAATATCGTCTTGCGATAGAGTTTATCGGCTACGAGAAGTATGAGGGGCTTATTGTGCCCAACAGGGCACATATCGACCTCGGAACAATCCTATTAAAGGAGGCGGCAGTCGAGGTTGCAGAGGTTGTCGTTACGGGCAAAGAGGTGGCGCAGAAGTCCACTGTTGAGCACACCACTATCAACGCTTCGGCAAATATGGCTTCGAGCAAGGGTACGGCAATAGATATCTTGCGCTCGGCATCATCGGTGAGCGTTTCGAACGATGAGATAGCCATTCGTGGTAACAAGAATATCCTTGTCTTGATGGACGGTGTGCCTACCACCGCCAGCGATCTCTCGACTATCCCTGCGGCAAATATTCAGAGCATTGAGGTTATCACAAACCCCGATGCCTCGCACGATGCAGGTGGTACGGGTGGCATCATCAACATCATCTCGAAGCGCAATCGTGCCGAGGGATTTAGCAGTATGGTAGCAGCAAACTATGGTTTCAACAACTTCGCAAATGGCAATATCGCCCTCTCGTATAATCGTCCAAAGACATCGTGGCGATTCAGCTACAATGTTAAGTACGAGGACGATGTGGTAAATTCTACGCTCAACCGCAAGGTGCATAGCACAGGGTATGAGATGTTCCAGCAGATGCAATCCACGCGCTACACCTTCAATAACAATATCTCGCTCGGAACAGATTTTCGCATCGACCCTCGCAATCGCTTGTCGGTAGATGCCAAACTGATTATCCCTCGCCTAAATATCAAGCAAGACCTTCATAATACCTTTGTCGATTATTCAGAGGAGCGATATAACGATGTTACGTGGAATCGTGTGAACATCGAGGGCTCGGTTGCCTACACTCATATTATCAAACCAGAGGTTTCGGACTTAACGATTCGTGCTTCGGTGTCGAAGATTTGGGGCGAGCGACCATCTCACTATTTTGTGGGTGGTGTCGAGAATAACCGCTCGGTATCTGGTGGAAGCCCATTCATACCATCTATACAAGCTGACTACAAACATAAATTCGGTGTTGGCACACTCTCGGCGGGAGCAAAGTTAACCTATCGTCAGAACGATGTATATCACGAATTTTATGAATTTGCGGATGGCGAGTGGATATATTCTGAAGCGATGAGTAAAGATATGCTGCACACCGAGTTGACTCCTGCGGCATACGCAATGTTCGCTTCTCGCATCGGCAAGAATTTTAGCTATAAGGTGAGTTTGCGTGGTGAGTGCTCGACCGTAACACTCAATAGCAAGCACGAGGCAATCAATGAGCGTGAGAATGACTTTTTCGTTGCACCGAGCCTGTCGGCGGCATATAAGATAGCAGAAAATCAGGATCTGTCGTTGGCTCTCTCTCGTCGCATTGGCCGCCCTACATATCCGCAGCTCATTCCATATATGAGTATGGTCGATGCTACAACCTACGAGCAGGGAAATATGCATCTCGACCCCGAAAAGGCAACAAAGGTTGATTTGAGCTATAGTCTACATTCAGAGGTAATAAACCTTTTTGTGAATGGTTACCTGAACTATACCACCGACTATATCTCGCAAGTGACCAAGATGGAGGACGAGCGACTGATAACGACCTACGCCAATGCCGACAAAGACCTTAAAACGGGAGTTGACCTCTCGTTGAAAGTAACACCAGCGAAGTGGTTTAACTTCTCGGTGGGTGCGAATACCTACCATGTAACTACCGAGGGCGTGTTCGAGGGTGCTCATATAGACAATCGAGGCTGGACAAACAATAGCCACCTCTTACTTAACTTCGCTCCTTGGAAGGGCGGAGATATTCAACTCC
>JAFNVE010000060.1 GCA_017379955.1 Tidjanibacter sp.
AATTAGGGGAATTTGGGGCTTCGTGCAGCGAGGCCGCCCGCAGCATACTTAATCGTATGTGAGGACGGCCTCGCAAGGGAAGTGACAAATTCACCAATTATACGGCTTTTTTATTTGTATTTAGCGGTGCGGGCATCATTAATAACCCCCGACCAATTCATACCAAACGCAAAGTCGTAAGCATTACCCTCGGTATCAACGTGGCAACGCATATCGCGGGTAACATCCTCCAACTGCTCCTCAACTGTACGCATATCGGCAGGCATCTGCATAGGCATAAGGCCCTGAGGCTCAAATGCGCCGCTTATAACCTCCATAACAGCCTGTTTCTGAACGTTGAAGCCAACCAAGATTGCATCAACTGCGCTCTCGAACTCGTTCATAACCATCGGGCGGTTAACATCAAGCTGCAAGATAACGGGCTTATCACCCATCTCCTCGCGAGTCTTCAAAATCATATCGAGCTGGCTCTCGTTCGAGGTAGTCACACTCTTACCCTTATACGAGCGGTTGGTGAAGTTCTCCAGAGGATCGCCACCTGCAAGGCTCACCTCACGAGCAAACTCTGCGGTGTAGGGGCGATACTGCAAGCTGATAGGCATATAACCATTGCCGCCATTGCGTGCATCGTTAGCGTCGTAGCCTGTGCCGTTTGCGGGTGCATCAGCAAATACGATAGCCACGTCGGCATCCTTAGCCTCGTCAACAAGGGTGAAATACTTGCTGAGCTGCTCTGCGGGCAGAGGCAGTTCCCAACGGCCCTCGGTCATCTGGGGAGCCATAGCTGCACCTGCACCTGCATTGCCACGGAAGGCCATACGGGGAGCGATGTAGATCTTAGGTACATACACCTTAATCTCCTTATTCAGAGGCAGAACGCCACCCTTATTCTTCAACATAACAATCGAGCGCAACTGTGCCTCATAACCAGCCTTCATATAGTCGGGATTACCAACGATAGCCTTGGTCTCCTCAACATCGAGGTAGGGATTCTCAAACAAACCGGGGCGGAAGATGTTGAGCAACAGACGAACTGCGGTCTGCTCCATACGAGCGCGCATCCACTCCTCGCCCATCTCCTCGATACCCATCTGGTAAGCCTCCAAAACGGGACCCTTGTCGTTGTTACCACCGAACATATCGACACCAGCCTTGATAAGTTTGTAGTGACGCTCGGCAACAGTCAGGTGCTCAACGCCCCAGCTTGTAGTACCGAAGCTATTCACTGCGCGGTTGTCCTTGGTCACACCCCAGTCGGTGCAGACAACACCCTCGAAGCCATACTCACCACGAAGTACATCGTTGATGAGGTACGACGAGTAGGCATTACCCACGTTCTCGCCGTTCTTGGTATCCTGACCTGTCGAGATTGTGTAGTAGGGCATCACTGCGGTAGCCATACCGGTCTTGCCATTGAGTTTGAAAGCACCCTCGGTGAAGGGCTGCATGTGGTCTGCCAAGCGGCCACCGGGGAATACGGCATACTTACCAAACGAGTAGTGAGCGTCACGACCACCCTCGCCTGCACCACCGCCGGGCCAGTGCTTAATCATCGCATTAACACTCTCGTAGCCCCAGCCACCTTCTACCTCAGCGTCGCCTTTCGAGGTCTGGAAACCGTCAACATATGCGCGAGCCATATCGGTCGAGAGGTCGGGATCCTCGCCGAAAGTACCGTTGAAACGGCTCCAACGAGGCTCGGTAGCGATATCAATCTGAGGCGACAATGCAGTTGCAATACCCAGAGCGCGATACTCCTTCGATGCAATCTCACCAAACTGCTCCATCACTGCGGGATCAAAAGTTGCAGCAATACCGAGCGAGCTGGGCCAATAGGAGATCTGACCGTTAGCACCTACATAGTACTCCACGTTCTCACCTGCACTGTGGCGGGGGTCGGAGGAGTTATTTGCGGGGATACCGTGGCCGATACCCTCAACGTATGCCTGTACATTGTTGCTCCACTTAGCAGCAATCTCGGGGCTACCTACGCTGGTTACCAGAACGTGGCGGAGGTTATCCTCGGTGAGGAACTTCATCTGCGCCTCGGTGATGTTCTCGGTGGGAACTGCCTGGTGTGCGCTGTAAAGCATCAGACCTGCAATCTGCTCAATCGAAATCTGCGATGCCAAATCCTTAGCACGCTTCTCGAAGGGCTTTCTCCAATCCTCGTATACATCCAATTTGCCGTTTTTGTTCAGGTCCTTAAATGCATAACCGTTCTTGGTGATAATCTGCACACCCGATGCGGGCGAGTAACCCAGAGTAGCACCATTTTTCTGAGTGATGACAATGTGAGAACCTTTATCCTCACTTGTCCACTTCTGACCGCCACAGCTCGATAGAGCCGCTGCTGCCAACGCTGCAAGAGCGAAATACTTGATGTTCTTCATTTTAGTTTGTGTTAGTTATTAATAAGTGTTTTATTGTTATCTCTTTTTTACTCCTCCAAAGCACCACAAGTGCACACCAGATTGCGGTCGCCGAAACCGTTGTCAATCTTGGTTACATAGGGGAAGAACTTGCTGCGAGCCACCCACTCCAAGGGGAAGGCAGCCTCCTTGCGAGAGTAGGGATGAGCCCACTCCTCGGAGGCAATTTCGCAGGCTGTGTGAGGTGCATTTGCCACCACATTATCCTTCTCGCCCACTGCCGCCTCGCACTCACGCTTAATCTGGATGAGTGCCTCGATAAATCTATCCATCTCGGCCTTCGACTCACTCTCGGTAGGCTCAATCATCAGCGTATCGTGCACGGGGAAGGAGAGAGTGGGTGCGTGGAAGCCGTAGTCCATCAGTCGGCGTGCCACATCGCCCACCTCAACACCGTAGTCGTGTTTGAAGTTGTGCAAATCGAGGATAAGTTCGTGACCTACACGGCCATTTTCGCCTGTGTAGTAGGTACGATACTCACCTTCGAGAGCCTTCGACATATAGTTTGCATTTAGGATTGCTGTCTCGGTGACGGTGCGCAGACCCTCAGCACCCAACATCTTGATATAGCCGTAGGTGATGGGCAGAAGCATAGCCGAGCCCCACGGTGAAGACGACACAGCGGTGATACCATCCTCGCCGCCAGTAGTCATCACAGAGTGTGAGGGGAGGAACGGCGTCAAGTGCTCTGCAACGCAGATAGGACCTACACCGGGACCGCCACCGCCGTGAGGCATCGCGAAGGTCTTGTGAAGGTTCAGGTGGCACACGTCAGCACCGATGGTGCCGGGGTTGGTAAGGCCGATCTGGGCGTTCATGTTGGCGCCGTCCATGTAGACCTGACCACCGTTCTCGTGGATGATGCGGCAGAGGTCAGCCACGCCGCTTTCATACACACCGTGGGTGGAGGGATAGGTCACCATGAGGGCGGCGAGGTTGTCGCGGTGCTTCTCAGCCTGGGCCTTC
>JAFNVE010000061.1 GCA_017379955.1 Tidjanibacter sp.
CTCAGGTTAAGAAGTCATATGGCTTAGGAAATTTTGGGCTTCGCGAAGGGAGGCAAAGCGCAGTTTACTAAGCGTAAATGAGCATTTGACTCACAAGGGAAGTGCAAAATTTACAAGCCAGATGGCTTCGTAAGCACCCGCAACGCCAAATTCACCAATTATACGGCTTTTTATTTTAGTTCATTGAGCCGCCGACAATGTCCAACAACTCATTAGTAATCGCCTGCTGACGCGACTTGTTGTACTCAACGGTCAGCTCGCCAAGCAACTCATCGGCATTCTCGGTTGCCATCTGCATCGCAATCACGCGGGCTGCGTGCTCCGATGCCGAACTGTCGAGCAGTGCAGTGTAAAGTTGCAGCTTGACGCTCTTGGGCAAGAGTGTTGCGAGCAACTCCTCGCGCGAAGGCTCCAGGATATAGTCCGCACCCAAGCCCGACTCCTCGGTCTGAGGAAGTTCGAGAGGAAGGAGTTCGCTATGGGTAAGCACCTGAGAACCAGCACTCTTAAAGCGGTGGTAGACAATCTCCACTCTGTCGAGAGTGCCCTCCACAAAGCGGTCCATAAAGCGTTGTGCCAGAGCAGCCATCACGTCGTAGTCGGGCTTGGCAGCCAGACCGTCGAAGTTCTCTACGACATTATAGCCCGCCTTGCCAGCCGCCTCGAAGACCTTCTTGCCGACGGTATATACCTCCACCGACTCTGCGGGGAGGTGGCGGTACTCAGCCACACGCTCGGATAGCAGTCGCGCAACATTGGTGTTGAACGCACCGCAGAGCGAACTATCGGAGGAGAAGGCGACAATCGCCACACGCTCCACCTCGCGGTGTGCGGTGAGCGGGAAGTCGAGCGTAGCACCCGCGAGCAACCCCTCCATCACCTGCGAGAGCGCACGCGAGTAGGGCCCCATACCGACAATCGCGGCCTGGGACTTGTGCAACTTCGCAGCCGACACCATCTTCATTGCCGAAGTGATTTTTCGGGTGCTGCTGACAGAGTTGATACGTTCTTTAATCTCCTTCAACGAAGCCATTTTATTCCACTTTATATCTTTGGGGAGTTGCCTGATAATCTATAACTTATCAGGCATCCCCGAAAACTCAATCTGTATAAAACAATTACTTGAACATTGCTGCTACCTCAGCCGCGCTCTTCTCGATAAGCGAGGTGATACTCTCGTCGAGTTTGCCTGCACGCAGGGGCTCCAACACATCCTCGCGGTGGTTAGCAAGGAGGTACTGAATAAAGGCCTTCTCGAAGTCGCGCACCTTATCAACAGGTACATCACGGAGCAGACCATTTACACCGCAGTAGAGGACAGCAATCTGCTGCTCAACGGGCATAGGTGCATACTGCGCCTGCACGAGCAGCTGGGTATTCTTCTGACCCTTGTCGATAGTGAAGGCAGTCACGGGGTCCAGATCGCCACCGAACTTGGTAAATGCCTCCAACTCAGCATACTGAGCCTGGTCCATCTTCAACGAACCTGCAACCTTCTTCATAGACTTAATCTGTGCGCTACCACCCACACGCGACACGGAGATACCTACGTTAATCGCGGGGCGAACGCCCTGGTTGAAGAGGTCGTTCTCAAGGAAGATCTGACCATCGGTAATCGAGATTACGTTGGTCGGGATATATGCCGACACGTCACCTGCCTGGGTCTCGATGATAGGAAGTGCGGTGAGCGAGCCACCACCCTTAACCTTACCTTTGAGGCTGTCGGGGAGGTCGTTCATCTGCTCAGCAACCGAGGTGTTGTTGATAATCTTCGCTGCACGCTCCAACAGACGCGAGTGCAAGTAGAAGATATCACCAGGGTATGCCTCACGACCACTGGGTCGGCGCAGAATCAGCGACACCTCACGATAGGCAACCGCCTGCTTCGAGAGGTCATCATAGACAACCAGAGCGTGGCGACCGGTATCGCGGAAATACTCACCGATGGCAGCACCTGCAAAGGGTGCAAAATATTGAAGCGCAGCGGGGTCGGCAGCGGTTGCCGAAACAACTACGGTATAGTCCATAGCGCCCTTCTCGCGCAGTGTATTTACAATAGAAGCAACAGTCGAACCCTTCTGACCCACAGCAACATAGATACAGTAAACGGGCTCACCCTTCTCGTATGCCTCGCGCTGGTTGAGGATGGTGTCAATAGCAATCGCTGTTTTACCTGTCTGGCGGTCACCAATAATCAACTCACGCTGACCACGACCGATAGGAATCATCGCGTCGATAGCCTTAAAGCCGGTCTGCAAAGGCTGGTTTACAGGCTGACGGAAGATAACACCCGGCGCCTTACGCTCCAAGGGCATCTGGCAGGTCTCACCCATAATCTCACCCATACCATCCAGAGGCTGACCCAGAGGGTTGATAACACGACCAAGCATACCCTCACCCACATTGATAGAGGCGATACGACCGGTACGCTTAACGGTAAAGCCCTCCTTAACCTGGTCGGTGGGACCGAGGAGCACAGTACCTACGTTGTCCTCTTCAAGGTTCATCACCACACCCATCATTCCGCTCTCAAATTCGAGCAACTCGCCCGCCTCAGCGTTGCGCAAGCCGTAGATGCGGGCTACACCGTCGCTAACTTCAAGCACGGTGCCCACCTCATCGAAACGCAGGTTGGTGTCTATTTTCTCGAGCTGCATCCTCAGAATATCGGATACCTCACTCGCTTTTATCTTATCGGCCATAATAATCTATTAACCTTCTTATTAAAGGGTTGATACACTTGTTTGTTTGAATGCCTTGGCGATACGCTCCAGAGCACCCCTAACCGAGGCATCCAGCTGCTTATCGTCAATGCGGAATATGAAACCACCTCCAAGAGAGGGGTCGATGCGGCAGTCCAACTCGACCGCACCCTGAGTCTTAGCAACAACACTCGCAGCAATCCTGTCCGTTACCTCCTTATCCAACTCGGTAGCCGAAGTCAGGTGTACCACGCTGATATTGTTACTCTTACGGTAGAGCGACATATACTCCAACGCCATAGTGCGGAGATATGCCTCGCGGCGGTTATCCAAAACAAGCCTCACGAAATCACGGAAACTCTCGGCAGGCTCAGCACCCACCGCGGCACACACAAGCGACATCTTCTCCTCGCGACTAACCACGGGGCTGACCAACGTGGTGCGAAGAGCAGGCAACGCCTCGAAGCTCCCTGCAAGAGAGCCCATCTGCCTATAAAGCAGTTCCGTCTGACCACGCTCGGTAGCATAGGCCATCAGAGCCTTGGCATAACGTCTGGCTATAAGTCCTGTGTTCATAACTGCCTACTACGATTCCCTACCCTGCTCCGAACGCTCAGCCTCCTCAACCAATCGCATAGCAAACGACTGCTGAGACTCCTTGTCGCCCAACTGCTGACGCAACACCTTCTCGGCAACATCTACCGACAAGAGAGCAACAGTGGAACGAATCTCGCCAAGCGCCAAGCGCTTCTCGGTTTCGATCTGTTGTTTTGCCGCCTCCAACTCACGAGCAGCCTCAACCTGAGCCTGCTCACGGGCCTCCTGAACGATACGCTCACCATTTGCTGTGGCCTGCTTCAAAATCTCGTTCTGACGAGCCTGAGCATCCTCCAACAACTTCTGAGCCTGCTCCTCAATGCTTGCCAAGCGACTGTTAGCCTCATCGGCAGCCTTCAACGAAGACTCGATGTGCTCCCTGCGCGAAGCTACAGCACCGGTGATAATCGGAAAGCCTACCTTGGCCAAGATTCCGAATACCACGCCAAAGGCAATGAGCATCCAAAACAGAAGTCCCAAATCGGGAGTAATCAACGACATTTTTGTTCAATTTTACGTTTGTGGGGAGATTGAGGTTGGTAAGGTATAGTATCCTTTATGGGGATTGTTATCGGTGTTCCGGTAATACCCTCACCTCAAACACGACCACGGGGGTCACTCACCCTCATTGGTTAAAACCCTATGATTGTTATCGGTGTTCCGGGAATACCCTCACCTCAAACACGACCACGGGGGTCACTCACCCTTCTCTCGCCCTAAAAAAGTAGTTATCCTCGCGGGATTAGATTGCCATGAGGCAGACTACGATTGCAAACAGGGTTGCACCCTCGATAAGAGCGGCAACAATAATCATCGACATACGAACATCGCCTGCAACCTCGGGCTGACGCGAGATAGCCTCCATAGCCGACGAACCAATCTTACCAATACCATAAGCAGCGCCAATAACAGAAATAGCGGCTGCGAGGGGAGCTGCAATCGAACCAAAACTTACGGTCTGCAACAAGCTAATCAAAGATGCTAACATCATAATTTTTAGAAATTAAGGATTTTACAATTAATTATGTT
The DNA here is from genome assembly GCA_017379955.1 of Tidjanibacter sp. Classification (GTDB taxonomy): domain Bacteria; phylum Bacteroidota; class Bacteroidia; order Bacteroidales; family Rikenellaceae; genus Tidjanibacter. Next base: position 4,329 of record JAFNVE010000061.1, read on the forward strand.
TTTGTTTATCTATTTCTCTATCTAATCTTCCAATGCCTTAGGCTCCTCGTGGTGGTGCTCCTCACCGTGCTCGTGTTTCTGGCGCGAGAGGCCGATGAAGACCGCCGAGAGCATTGTAAATACATAAGCCTGAATAAATGCCACCAACAACTCCAAGCACAACATAAACACCGAGAGGATAATCGAGAAGATTGTCATACCCGTACCGATGCCCACGCCCATTGCGAAGGTGACGAAAATCAAGCAGGTAAGCGCAAGGATGATTGTGTGGCCCGCCATAATATTTGCAAACAGACGGACAGTCAGCGCAAAGGGCTTGGTGATGATACCGAACATCTCGATAACGGGCATCAAAGGAATAGGAACCTTAATCCACCAGGGCACCTCGGGCCAGAAAATCTCCTTCCAATACTCCTTATTACCAAACACGTTAACCGCAATGGTAGTACAGAGTGCCATCACCAGCGTAACGGCTATATTACCTGTGGTATTGGCACCGAAGGGGAAGACAGGCACCAGACCCAACAAGTTGTTAATCAAAATAAAGAAGAATGCACAGAGCAGATAGGGCGAGTAGCGCTTGTAGTCGGGGCCCACATTGTCGCGAATCACCTCATCCTCGATATACATAACCACCATCTCCATCATACCCACAAAACCACCGGGGACAGCGTTCTTGGGGTTGCGCTTGTACCAACGAGCACAAACGAGGAAGATGAAAATCATAATCGACGAGTTAATCAGCAGTGCCAACGCATTTTTGGTGAGCGACAAATCGAGCGGTCTGCTCTCCGAGCCATCGGCAGCCACCTCAACGAGTTTGCCCTCATACTTCTCGCTGGTCGAGATGCGCAAGCCTTTGTGCTCGTGTCCGTGTGCCAAGTGCTTGGAGGAGAACACCTTCCAGCCACTCTCCGTCTTAGCGATGATGGGGAGGTGTACCTCAACGTGGTGACCATTGACGGTAGCAATGTGCCACGAGTAACTGTCGTTGAGGTGGTCGAAGATAATCTCCTGCACGTTAATCTCGCTCTCCGCCTCTGCGGTATGCTCAGCATTGTCGGCAGAGGTAGCCGCCACGGCAGGCATAGCCACAAACAGCGAGAGCATCAACGCACCCACCAATGTACATCTCCTTATGATTTGGGTCAGTTTCATCACTTTTTCTTCTTTTTTACTTAGCCTCTTGCTCGGCCTGCTCAGCCGCTTTCAACATTGCGCGTGCCTTGTTCACCTTCTCAAAATGCGAGAAGACCTGCAACTCGGCAACCGTAGAGATAAGATATCCGCCCACCAAGACAATCAGAAAGGCGTTGCGTGCCGACGAAGCCTCCATACAGAGGAAGCAGGTAATCATCACCGCCATTGTGCCGAGCAACTTTACCATCTTGAAGAGCAACATCTTGTTCACCACCTTATTGGCAGAGAGTGTGAAGAGTTTCTCACACATCATCACAGCCATTCTGCCCGACAAGGCAAAGCACAAGGGGGCAATCCACATCAGGTTGTGGTACCACTCGGGACGAAAACGGTTGAGGCACCAGATGATAACCATCAGTACCACCATCGTTCCCAGAACGATATTGACCATCTTGCCGCTATTGAACTTAGTGCTATTCATCTTGCTTCTACTCTACACAAACAGTAACCACATCGCCTTTCACCTCAACAAAACCACTCATAATGTGGAACTTGCGCTCCTCACCATCGGTGGTCAGACACTTAATATCGCCCTCTTCGAGAGCCGAGATAAGTGGCGCGTGGCGTGGATATACGGCAAACGAACTAACCACACCAGGCAAGGTAACGTGCTCTACGTCGCCCGAAAAAACCTCACCCTTAGGAGATACAATCTTTACTGTTATCTTTCCTTGTGCCATCTTGTTCGCTATACCTATATATTATATGTTTTACAGTCTGTTTAAAAATTACTTGGTAGCCTGTTTCAAGATTGCCTCGCCCTTGGCGATAGCCTCCTCGATAGTACCAACATTGAGGAATGCCTGCTCGGGGAGGTGGTCAACCTCGCCATCGAGAATCATCTTGAAGCCCTTGATGGTATCCTCAATCGAGACCATCACACCAGGGGTGTTGGTGAACTGCTCAGCCACAAAGAAGGGCTGCGAGAGGAAACGCTGAACACGACGAGCGCGGTTCACAGTGGTCTTATCCTCATCCGAAAGCTCCTCCATACCGAGAATTGAGATGATATCCTGCAACTCCTTGTATCGCTGGAGAATCTGTTTCACACGCTGTGCAGTGTCGTAGTGCTCCTGACCAACGATGTTGGGGTCGAGGATTCGCGAAGTCGACTCCAGAGGGTCTACCGCGGGGTAGATACCGAGTGCGGTAATCTTACGCGAAAGCACGGTGGTTGCATCGAGGTGCGAGAAGGTGGTTGCGGGTGCGGGGTCGGTCAAGTCGTCCGCGGGCATATATACCGCCTGTACGGAGGTGATAGAGCCGTTCTTGGTCGAGGTGATTCGCTCCTGCATACTACCCATCTCGGTAGCCAGAGTAGGCTGATAACCTACTGCCGAAGGCATACGACCCAGAAGTGCCGACACCTCACTACCTGCCTGAGTGAAACGGAAGATATTGTCGATGAAGAAGAGGATATCCTTGGTGCCCTCGCCTGAGTCACGGAACGACTCAGCAACGGTCAGACCCGAGAGTGCCACCGACGCACGCGCACCGGGAGGCTCGTTCATCTGGCCGAACACGAGCGACAACTGCGACTTTTTGAGCTCCTCGTAGTCAATCTTCGAGAGGTCCCAATCGCCCTCCTCCATACTTTTCTTAAACTCTTCGCCATAGCGGATAACGCCCGACTCAATCATATCGCGCAACAAGTCGTTACCCTCACGGGTACGCTCACCCACACCGGCAAATACCGAAAAACCGTGGTGCTTCTTGGCGATGTTGTTAATCAACTCCATAATAAGCACGGTCTTACCAACACCTGCACCACCAAACAGACCAATCTTACCACCACGCGAGTAGGGCTCCAAAAGGTCGATAACCTTGATACCGGTGAACAACACCTCGCGCGAAGTGGAGAGATCCTCGAACTTGGGAGGCTCGCGGTGGATAGGCAGACGCTCCGACTCCTCCAAAGGACGCATACCGTCAATTGCCTCGCCCACTACGTTCATCAGTCGACCCTTCACCTGCTCACCTGTCGGCATACCGATAGGGGTGTAGTGCGAGGTAGCCTCCATACCACGACGAAGACCGTCGGTGGAGTCCATTGCAACGGCACGAACACTGTTCTCGCCGATGTGCTGCTGAATCTCAGCAACAAGCACACGACCATTGTCGCGCACTACCTCAATAGAGTCGTGAATCGAAGGGAGTTGAATCTCCTCATTACTAACACCATCGCTCTCGAAACTAACGTCGATTACAGGGCCGATAACCTGTGAAATGTGGCCCTTGATGGTTTTGGCGGTTTTGGTTTGGTTGATAGCCATATCTTGTTTTTCGGATTATTCTCGTTAAAAACTGTCGCAAAAGTAACCCTTTAATTGGGTTTTATCAAATTTTTAGTGTGACTATTGCCACTTTTAAACTCTTTTTCTCGTTATTTTACGACCATTACTCAGCCATATAGACTTCCAGCAGGTCGCCCTCACCCTCAATCATCACCTCACTCTCCTCGGCAGGAATCATCAGGGTTTGTGCCTTTTTGAGTCGCTCCGAGCCAAAGGGGGTGGTGATTGTCACCTCGCCCGCTGTGCAGATGTAGATAACGAAGGAGTCTATCGGGGCAACATCGCGCTCCATACGACCCTTGACCGCTATTCTGTCAATCACATAGTCGCTCGAGCGGAAGAGTTCCTCCACCTTGTTGGGCAGACCCGGAGTCTGCACCTGCAACATTGTCGAGGCCTCGAAGTCGATAGCGTCGTGCGCCAAGTCGAGGCTCAGTTCGCGGGGTTCGCCCTTTTCGTCTGTACGACCCCAATCGTCAATGCGGTAGATAATATCGGAGGTCTCCTGAATCTCTGCCAGGAAGATACCCTCACCTATCGAGTGTACGGTACCGGCTGGTACGATAAAGATATCGCCCGCCTTGACAGGCACCATATTGAGCAATTTGAAGACCTCGCCCGAGTGGAGAGCCTCGTGGTAGTCGTGGTGAGTGACACCCTTGCGGAAGCCAAGCCAGATGTGTGCACCCGGCTCTGCGTCAATGATATACCAGAACTCGTTCTTACCACGGCAGCCGTGACGCTCCTCGGCGAGTGTGTCGTCGGGGTGTACCTGAATAGAGAGGCGGTCGCGTGCGTCGATAAACTTCACCAGCACGGGGAACTCCAAGCCGAAACGCTCATAGATGCGCTCACCGACAAGCTCGCCCATATAGACCTCAATAATCTCTTGCAGGTTATTGTTTTTCAAAAAACCATTGGAGATAACAGACTCTTCGCCCTCTATCCCCGAGATTTCCCAACTCTCACCAATGCGCTCCTTATTCTGCGACTGCTTAGCACGCTTGCCGGCAGCAGTCAACTTACTGCCACCCCAAATGCGCTCTTTCAGTCGTGGACGAAACTTAATAGGGTATAACATCTTTCTCTCTTTGGTTTGTAAACACCAACTATCACACTACAAAAAAAATGATTGCTGGTGGTGAAATAATTTTCAAAGATAGTGTTATTCGCCAAATTTCACACAACTTAACCCTCACTTTTGTAGTTTTTTTACACAAAACAACTACCTTTGTTTTTGTAAACAGTTATTTTAACTCTAAAAAAGAACAACAATGGAGGAATTTTTAAGGGTAGAACACGTCACCAAGCAGTTTGCCGGACACAAGGCACTCGATGACGTATCGCTCACTATTCCGCGTGGCAGTGTCTATGGTCTGCTGGGCCCCAATGGTGCGGGCAAGACCACACTGATACGAATCATCAATCGCATCACAGCCCCCGATAGCGGTAAGGTATTTTTTGCAGGCAGGGAGTTGCAACCCGAGGATGTCGGCCGTATCGGCTACCTCCCCGAGGAGCGCGGACTCTACAAGAATATGAAGGTGGGCGAGCAGGCAATCTACTTCGCACGCCTGAAAGGACTCTCGCGCCCCGAGGCTATCCGCCGACTCAAAGAGTGGTTTGTGCGCTTCGGCATTGAGAGTTGGTGGAACAAGAAGGTTGAGGAGCTGAGCAAGGGTATGGCGCAGAAGATGCAGTTTATTGTAACCATCCTTCACGAGCCCGAACTCCTTATCTTCGATGAGCCATTTAGCGGATTCGACCCTGTAAATGCTAACCTGCTGAAAGAGGAGATTTTGCGACTGAGAGATAAGGGCGCAACGGTGATTTTCTCGACCCACAATATGTCCTCCGTTGAGGAGATTTGTGACGATATCACCCTTATCAACGCCTCGCACAACATCCTCAGCGGTAGTGTCGACTCGATTCGTCGCGCACACGGCAACGGTCAGTTTGAGTTGGTGTTCCGTGGCGATTTGGCAGAGTTGCGCAACGCTCTGGGCAACCACTGCACACTGCTCGACAGTGAGGAGGGCGAACTCGACAGAGTAAAACTCCACATCGGCGCAGAGCAGAGCGTGAGAGATATTATCGCCGTGGCAAACGACCTTGTGGAGATTCGCTCCTTCCAGGAGATGATACCGAGTATGAACGATATATTTATCCGCGCCGTAGCGGGTAAACTTTAATTCCCTAACAGATTAACAGTCAAACGAATATGGGAAAGATTGGAATTATAGCAGGGCGTGAGTTCAACGAGCGCGTGCGCAAGAAAAGTTTTATCATCACCACGATTTTGATGCCCCTCTTTCTGGTGGCGATGATGTTTATCCCGATGCTGATGGTCAATATGAAGAGCAACACGGTGAGGGAGATTTATGTTGTTGATGATAGCGGTGTGATTGCCGACAAGTTGCAGGACAGCGGCACGCTGAGGTTTATCCCCTCGGATATGCCGCTTGATGAGATTAAGGAGCAGTCGCTCGATATCTTTGGTGTGCTGGTGATTGGCAATAATGTTGTCGAGGGTGGCGGTGCACAACTCTACACCTACGACTCCTCGACAATCGATATCGAGAGTGAGATTTCGACACAAATCAAGGATATCATCGAGACCGAGAAGTTGAAGGGTTACAACATCGAAAACCTCTCGGAGATTCTGGCAAGCGTAGAGACAAGTGTTCCTCTGAGTGTCAAGCAGTTTAGCGAGAGTGGCGAGGCCAAGGATAGCTCTTCGGTGGTGGCTATTGTGGCGGCCTACATCTTCGGTTTCCTTATCTATATGTTCGTCTTCCTCTATGGCGGTATGGTTATGCAGGGCGTTATCGAGGAGAAGAGCAACAAGGTGTTGGAGGTGATGGTGTCGAGCGTGAAGCCCTTCCAACTGATGATGGGTAAGATTCTCGGTATCGCCTCGGTGGCACTCACTCAGTTGTTGATTTGGGTGGTATTTATCGTTGTGGTTGGTGGCGGACTGATGTCGCTGCTGGCGGGCGATATGATTGAGGCGGCACAGGCTATGAGTAGCGGTATGCCTATGGATATGAGCGCGATGAGTGGTATGGTGATGGATGCCGATATGGCTGCCGCAATCAACACACTCACCGACCCCGCATATCTCTTCCGACTGATTGGTGGGTTTATTGTCTACTTCATTGGCGGCTACCTGCTCTACGCGGCAATGTTTGCGGCTGTGGGTAGCGCGGTGGACAACGAGAAGGATACTCAGAACCTCCAGACCCCTATCTCGATGCCTCTGATTTTGGGTCTGTTTGTGATGCTGACCGCTATGCAGGATCCCAACTCGCCGTTGGCAGTATGGTGTAGTATCATCCCCTTCACCTCGCCTATTGTGATGGTGGCACGACTGCCCTATGGTGTTCCCGCCTGGGAGTTGTGGACCTCGATTGGTGTTCTCTTCGCTTCGTTCCTCGCAATCGTATGGTTGGCGGGTAAGGTCTACCGCGTAGGTATCTTTATGTATGGCAAGAAGCCGACCTTCAAGGAACTCTTTAAGTGGATGAAATACAAGATGTAAAGAGAGTTTACGACAGGATAAAAAAATCGGGAGTAGCGTTGAACTACTCCCGATTTTTTATTTATAAACTAAGCGGTTTTAGAAAGGCATTCCGCCACCAAAACCACCCATCGGCATTGGTGGCATACCACCGCCCGGGAAGCCACCACCGGGGAAACCACCACCGGGGAAACCTCCGCCGTTTTGGAACTGCTCCATCAGCCCCTTTGCCTGCTCGGCAGCCTGTTGCAGTGCTGCCTGCTCGTTAGCCTTCCACTTGTCGAACTGCTCGGGAGTGAGGAACTTAGCGTAACGCTCTTCGCGATCCTTGACAGCCTTTGCTGCCTCCTCGTCGGGGACAAGGTTGAAGTCAATACCGATAGACGAAATCAACGATTGGAGGTCACCCATAGTATCGTTGTTGTAGTCATCCTCCAACGCCTTTTTCATCTTCTTTGCCTGCTTCTTGTCAAGGCTGAGTTCAATGGTGAGCGAGTCAACGGTCTTCTTGATAGTCTCCTGAATCTCAAAAACATCGCCACCAAACATACCCATACCACCCATAGGCATCATAGGCATACCGCCACCAAAACCACCACCGGGCTGAGCATAGGCAACACCCGCCAAAAGGAGTGCGGCCACAATAGTAATTACTCTCTTCATTGTAAAATTGGTTTATTGTATAAAAATTATCGAATTTCGATTGTGTAGGGCATTCGCGCCTGCACGCCCTCGGTGGAGAGCATCTGCAAGACGTGGTTGTACTCGTTGAACACCTGCTGCAACTCGGTCTGAGGCGCGGGAGTACCCTTAACCTTTGCCATCAGCGACGAGAGCATAGCCATCAGCGCATCCTCCTCGGGAGCAATATCCACTACGCGGTAGTCACCCGACACACCCGCACGGTCTGCCGCCAGAGCAATAGCGTCGCTCAGAGTACCCAAGCCGTCTACCAGGCCAATCTCCTCAGCGTCGGCACCACACCACACGCGGCCCTGACCGATAGCGTCGACCTCCTCAACACTCATATTACGACCATCTGCAACGTGGCCGATAAAGGTCGAGTAGGTACGCTCAATCTGCTTCATCATATATGCGCGCTCGGTGCTGCTCATCGGGCGATAGAGTGCGCCCAGGTCGGCGTGGTCGGCACTCTTCACAACATCAAAAGTTACACCAACCTTCTTCTCCAAAGCCTCGCCAGCGTTGAACATCAGACCAAAGACACCAATCGAGCCTGTCAGAGTGGTACGGTTAGCGATAATCACATCGGCAGGTGCGGAGATATAGTAACCACCCGAAGCGGCATAGTCGCCCATCGAGACAATCACGGGCTTCTCGGCACGCAGGCGCTCAATCTCGCGCCACATAATCTCCGATGCAAGTGCGCTGCCACCTGGGGAGTTGACCCTCAGCACAACAGCCTTCACATTTTTGTCCTCGCGTACCTTGGCGAGCTGCTCCACAAGGGTAACATCGCCCAGCGAGCCTTGTGCACTTGTGCCGTCAATAATCTGACCGGAGGCATATACAACAGCCACCTTGTTGCGAGGCATCTTTTTATAGTTGGGCATAACCTGAGCCGAGTAGTCGCCCAGTGACACCATATCGGGTTTGGCATCTGCCTCAACCTCAACACCCTCAGCAGCAATACTTTCGGCGATAATCTGCATCACCTCGTCCTCGTGGATAGCACCATCGAAGAAGCCCTTCTCAACGGCTACCTGCGGGAGAGCAAGGGTGAGGTTGTCGGCATACTCCTGCAAGAGTTCCTGCTCAATACCTCGCGAAGCGGAGATGTCGGAGAGCATTGCCTCCCAGATGGTGTTGACCATTGTCTGGGTCTGCATACGGTTTGCGGGGCTCATCTTGGTATCCATATAAGGCTCAACAGCCGACTTGAAAGTACCGTGACGGAGAATCTCCATATTTACACCCAGCTTGTCAATCAAGCCCTTATAGAATACTACATTGGAGGCAACACCGTGCCACTCAATCATACCCTCGGGGTTGATGTAGATTTTGTCGGCCACACTCGACAGCCAATAGAGGGCTGCGGTATAGGTCTTGTTGTAGGCGAAGACAGGTTTGCCCGAGGCGCGGAACTTGACGAGTGCCGCACGCAACTCCTCCATCATAGCGGTACCCGACACATCGCCCGGGCCTGCATAGTTGATGTAGAGAGCCTTGATGTTGGGGTCGGTGGCTGCCGCCTCCAACGCCTCCTCAACCTTGCGCATCGAGAGCGCGGAGGAGAAACTTACGCTCATACTCAGAGGGTCGATGGTGGGGGTGGGAGCTCCCGAAGGACCATCAACAATATTCTCGGCAAAATCAATCTTCAACACCGAATTCTCTCCCACAACAACGGGAGTTGAGGGGGAGAACGCAGCACCGATACCGGCAAAGAGCATAACACCCAGCACCACCAAGAGGATACCACCTACGATAAAGGCAAGAAGTGCTGCCCAAAAGGTTTTAAAAAACTTATTCATCTCTAATTATTTTGTTTTAGTAAAATGGGGTTATTGGCATTTTGCGCCAAACTACTCTACAAATGTATCTTTTTTTTAAATAGGTATATCTATTTCTTGGGTGAAACGCCAAATTTTATGTGCAAAGCGACAGAAAAAACCTATCTTTGCCATATACAATTAGGAGTTCAAAACAAAACCATATAGAAATGCAACGCGAAAAGATTGAAAATATTTTGAGCCAAATCGTTCATCCCGAGTTGAAAGAGGATTTGGTGAAGAGCGGCATTGCCTCTATCGAGCAGGGCGAAGAGGGATGGGTTGTAACCCTCCGCTTCCGCCGTCAGCGCGACCCGTGGGCAGGCTCGTTGCGCAACCGCGCAGCGATGGCTCTTGCCGAGAGTGCACCTGAGGTTAAGGTGAAGGTGGTTGTTGAGGAGCCAGCAGCTCCCGCACCCGCACCCACTGCCGACCAATACAACAAGATTGGTTGCCGAGTGGCAATCGCTTCGGGCAAGGGTGGTGTCGGTAAGTCGTCGGTGACTGCCAATCTAGCTGTCACTCTGCGCGATATGGGCTACCGAGTGGGTATTCTGGATGCAGATATCTATGGCCCGTCGCAGCCCAAGATGTTTGGTGTTGAGGGTCACCAGCCCGAGGCACTTATCCGTGGCGAAGAGGAACTTATCCTCCCTGCCGAGAAGGATGGCATAAAGATTATGTCGATTGGTTTCTTTGTGGATGCTAATGGCGCTCTGGTATGGCGTGGCCCGATGGCTACCAGCGCACTGCGCCAGATGGTACACCAGACCTTGTGGGAGGAGTTGGATTTCCTCCTTATCGACCTGCCTCCCGGCACGGGCGATATTCATCTGTCGGTGGTGTCGGAGTTGAAGGTTGACGGTGCAGTGGTGGTTACCACTCCTCAGCAGGTGGCTGTTGCCGATGTGCGCAGAGGTATCACTATGTTCCGCTCGCCCAAGATTGATATTCCCGTTTGGGGTCTGATTGAGAATATGGCGTGGTTTACTCCCGAGGATGCACCCGAGAAGAAGTACTATATCTTTGGCAAGGGTGGCGGTGCCGCTTTGGCCGAGGAGGCGGGTGTTGACTTCCTTGGCGAACTGCCTATTATTCCGGCAGTTGCAGAGGGTGGAGATAGCGGAGTACCTGCTGCGAGCACAAATTCCACAATCGGCGCAGCCTTCCGCAAAGTTTGTGAAAAAGTTGTTGAAAAAGGGTCGAAATAGTGTTAATAACCCCATCGGGTCATTGTTAATAAATAAAAGGAGTTTTTCGATAAAAAATTTGCTGAATCTGTTGTGGTGATTATACAAGAGCGATTCGCAATTTGTCAAGGAAAATTTATCAAAATAGACCAAATTTTTTCTAACAATCCGAGCGGGTAGATTTGTTGATAATTTTTTCTGTTAGTTTGTTAATTTTGTTACTAACAATTGTTAATAAAAGTCTGACTTTATAGAAAATTTTTCTCCTCAAACTTGTAGGGTTGAGAGGATTATAATTCTAAAATTTAGGAAAGATGAGATTAACATTTTATAAACAGTTGAGAGAGGGAAAAAAGTTATTAACTTACTAACAGCCGATATTATTTATTATTTTTCATTTTAAATTTTAAAAGGTTAATAAATTAAATAAACAATCATGAGCAACGTCGAAAATCTCAAAGAGCGCATTGCCGAACTCAAAGCACAAAAGAGAGCAATAATCCTCGCCCACTACTACACCTCGCCCGAGGTACAGCAGGTGGCTGACTTTACCGGCGACTCGTTGGCACTCTCGCAGAAGGCTGCCTCGGTGGATGCCGATGTGATACTCTTTGCGGGTGTGAAGTTTATGGCAGAGACCGCCAAGGTACTCTCTCCGGAGCGTACCGTACTCCTTCCCGTGCCCGATGCGGGATGTTCGTTGGCCGACTCCTGCGATGCGGAGCGATTGGCAGAGTGGAAGCGTGAGCACCCGGGGGTGATGGTGGTGAGTTATGTGAACACCTCGGTTGAGGTGAAGGCGCATACTGATATCTGCTGTACAAGTAGCAACGCATTGCGTGTTGTGCAGAGCATCCCTGCCGACCAACCAATACTCTTTGTTCCCGATCGCAACCTCGGCTCATATATTAAAAAGGTAACAGGTCGCGAGAATATCACCCTTTGGGATGGCTGTTGCCTTATCCACGAGGATTTTTGCCCCGAGGGGTTGGCAAAACTGCGTGCCGAGAATCCGGGTGTGAAGGTACTCGCCCACCCCGAGTGTAATAACTCCATTTTGGAGCAGGCAGATGTGATTGGCAGCACGGCGGATCTGCTGGCTTATTGCTCGGGAAGTGATGATACCTTTATCGTGGTGACTGAGGTAGGTATTTTGCACGAGATGCAGAGTGCGCACCCCGAAAAGAGGTTTATACCTGCGCCCAAGCGAGGAGGTGGTTGTAATGAGTGCTTGGATATGAAGAAGGTAAACTTGGAGAATATCTGCTCGGCTCTGGAAAACCTTTCTCCTACGGTGGAGATTGAGGAGAGTGTGAGAAAAGCTGCAGAGGGCTCAATTTTGAGAATGATTTCTCTAAAATAACCCCAACAGCCCGAACGAAGAAATACGAAGTATTTCGCTAAAAGTTTTTGGTTCCGCTTTTTACAAAAAGCGGAGAGGAAACAAAGTCTGTCGCCAAAGAAGGCAATCGGCAGAACGAAGAAATACGAAGTATTTCGCCAAAAGTTTTTGGTTCCGCTTTTTACAAAAAGCGGAGAGGAAATAGGCTGTCAGTCGAATGAAGAAATACGAAGTATTTCGCAAAAGTTTTTGGTTTCGCTTTTTACAAAAAGCGGAGAAGAAGATAAATTTTAATATTGTGTAACTAAAAAGAGGAAAAAAGGATTATATTTGCCAAAACCCCGACTTTCACAAAGAGAGAATTTTATACAAAGCATAATAACTAATAACAAAAACAAAGAAAAAAGATGAAGAAATTAGTAGGTTTGCTTGCAGCGCTGATGGTTATCGGCTCGGCGCGTGCAGACGAAGGTATGTGGATGTTGCCCTACCTTGCAAAGATGAACATTGCCGATATGCAGGCTAAGGGTCTGAAACTCTCGGCTGAGGATATCTATAATCCTAAGGGTGGCTCGTTGAAGGACGCTATCGTTATCTTTGGTGGCGGTTGCACCGGTGAGATTGTGTCGCCTAACGGCCTTATTTTCACTAACCACCACTGCGGTTACAGCTATATTCAGGCGCTGAGTAGCTTGGAGCACGACTACCTGAAAAATGGTTTCTGGTCGATGTCGTACCAGGAGGAGATTCCCGCACCCGGTCTTTCGGTAACCTTCACCCGCGAGATTATCGATGTTACTGCTGATGTATTGGGTAATGTACCCGACTTGGCAAAGGGCGAGGAGTTCGACCGTATGGTTAGCGAGAACGCCCAGAAGGTACAGAAGAAGTTGGCTAAGAAGCACAAAAATATGAGCGTGTCGGTGCAGAGCTTCTTTGGTGGTAATCAGTACTTTGCAATCGTGCAGGAGACCTACCGTGATGTACGTTTCGTAGGTGCACCTCCCTCGTCGATTGGTAAGTTCGGTGGCGATACCGATAACTGGATGTGGCC